>NZ_JBICXG010000001.1:165152-217228 GCF_043200175.1 Streptomyces sp. NPDC048462 | reverse complement strand
ACCTACCTCACCCCACTCGACCAACTCCCCCTCACCCCCAACGGAAAAATCGACACCCACGCCCTCCCCGAACCCACACCCACCACCTCCACCGGAGGCCGAACACCCCGCACCCCGCTCGAAGAGACGCTGGTCGGACTCTTCACCAGCACGCTGGGCGCCGGTGACGTGCTGAGCATCGATGACGACTTCTTCCACCACGGCGGCCACTCACTCCTCGGCTCCCGCCTCACCAACCACATCGCCGTGGCCCTCGACGTCCGGCTCACCGTCCGTGACGTCTTCGAGCACCCGACGCCCGCCCGGCTCGCCGCGCACATCCGCTCCCTGCAGACCGCGCCGGCCGCCAAGAAGGCCCGGCCCGCCCTCCGCCGTCGCACCGAGACAGAACGGATCAGCTCATGACCGCCTCCCTCGCCCCCGAAGACGTCGTCTGGGACCTTCCCGGTGACACTCCGCACCGTCTGTCGCTGCTGGTGCTGCCGCACGCCGGGGGCAACGCCCATGCCTACGGCGGCTGGCGCGAGCACCTGCCGGCCGATGTGCGGCTGCTGATCGGCCAGTACCCGGGGCGCGGCGCCCGCTACTGCGAGGACCTGGCCGTGTCCGTGGACGACCTGGCGCAGCCCGTGGTGGACTCGTTGCCGGCCGACACCGGTGATCTGGTGGTGTTCGGGCACAGCATGGGGTCGCTGGTCGCCTTCGAGGTGGCCCGTGCCCTGCGGGCGGCCGAGCGTACCCCGCGTGGGCTGATCGCCTCCGCGTGCCGGGCGCCGGTGCTGCCCAACCAGTGCCCGGTGCATCCGGAACGGCTGGACGACGACCAACTGGTCGCCGCCATCAAGGCGCGCGGCGGCACGGACGACGGCATCCTGGACGACCCTGAGCTGCGAGAGATCGTTCTGCCGTCCATCCGGGCCGACTTCGCGATCGACGACGCCTACCGGTGCACCGCCCCGGACGCCCGGCTGGACTGCCCGGTCGCCGTGTTCGGAGGGGACGCCGACCCGATCGTCCCGGTGGACATGCTGGCCGGCTGGTCGCAGGTGGCAGGCCACGAGGTCGTCCCGCACGTGCTGCCCGGCGACCACTTCTACTTCCAGCAGGACCTCCGGGGCTTCTTCGACCGCCTGATTCCGGTCCTCAACACGCATCGCGACTCCACCGCCACGGCCGCATAACCGCGCCCGACGGCCCCACACCCCACCGAACTCCGCTCAGATCCGCTCAGAGAAGAGGAACCGCCATGACCGCTCTCGCCCAGCCGCCCGCCACCACCGGTATCACCCCCGTCCGGGAGCCCGGCAAGCCGGTGATCGTCCACACACCGGAGTTCGCCACCATGGCGGAGGCCACCGCGTGGCTGGCCGCCCAGCGGCCCGCGATCCAGGCGGAACTGCACCGGTCCGGTGCGGTCATGCTGCGCGGCCTGCCGGTGGCGGACGCGGCGACGTTCGCCCAGGCGCGGGACGCGCTCATCGCGGAGCGGGCCGGCTACAAGGAGAAGGCGACCCCGCGCACCGACTTCGGCGAGGGGGTGTTCTCCTCCACCGACCTGCCGGCCATCCAGCCCATCCGGCTGCACAACGAGAACAGTTACACCCTGGACTTCCCCGGCGTGCTGCTCTTCGGCTGTGTCACCGCCCCCGAGACGGGAGGCGCCACCACCATCGGCGACATGCGCGCGGCCCTGGCGCAGCTGCCGCCGGAGCTGACGGCGCGGTTCGCGGAGGCCGGCTGGCTGCTGGTGCGCAACTACTCCGACCTGGCGGGCATGCCGTGGCGCAAGGCCTTCTCCTCGGACCGGCCGCAGGACGCCGAGGAGTACTGCGACACCCACGCAATCGGCTGCGAATGGCTGGACGAGGAGACCCTGCGTACCCGCCAGCGCCGCTCGGCGATCGTCACGCACCCGGTGACCGGTGAGCAGACCTGGTTCAACCACTTCGCGTTCTGGAACGCCCGGACCCTCGACGAGGACATCCGTGACGTGCTGATCGACACCTTCGGTGCGGACGGGCTGCCGTTCAACACCTACCTCGGTGACGGCACCTCCCTCACCGACGCCGAGGTGGACGCCGTCAACGACGTGTACCGGTCGGTGACCGTACGGGAGACCTGGCAGGCCGGCGATCTGATGCTGGTGGACAACATCCTCTGTGCCCACGGCCGCGAGGCGTTCACCGGTGACCGGAAGATCCTCGTCGCCATGGGCGAGCCGGTGCCGCTGTCCGACTGCTCCCCGGCCTCCGCTCCCTCCCCCGCCCTGTACGGAAAGTGAGCCCCGCCATGACCGCCGTACTCCTTGAGCGCACCGCCGCCCCCGCCCTGTCCCACCCGCCCGCCTGCCCCTGCGACGTGTGCGCCTCGGCTGGAACCGGCGCGGCCGACCTGATGGTCCGGCTCGCCTCCGTACCCGGTGACCTCACCGCCGTCGTCGCCGGCGACCTGGAACTGAGCTTCAACCAGCTGCGCGAGCGGGCCTCGGCCTTCGCGGCGGGGCTGGCCGGGCTCGGCGCCGGGCCGGAGAGCGTCGTCGCCCTGTGCCTGCCGCGCGGCGCCGATCTGGTCACCGCGATCATCGGCACCCTCACGGCGGGCGCCGCCTACCTGCCGGTGGATCCGGCGCTCCCCGAGGAGCGGCAACGTCTGCTCGTCGAGGACTCGGGCGCCGATCTGGTGGTGAGCGACGAAGCCGGTACGGCGTTCCCCGGCCCCCGAGCGGTCACGCCGGACCAGTTGACGGCGGCGGGCGGGGCGGGCACCGCCTTCACGCCGGTGCCGGTCGGCCCGGACACACTCGCCTACGTCATCTACACCTCCGGCTCCACGGGCCGGCCCAAGGGTGTGGAGATCGGTCGCGGTGCGGCCTCCCTGCTGCTGCGTGAACTGGAGGACGCGGGCGCCGCGGACGGCGAGAGCCGACGGGTGGGCTGGAACGCCTCACCGTCGTTCGACGCCTCCGTCCAGCAGTGGGTGCGGCTGTCGCGCGGCGACACGCTGGTGATGATCGACGAGGAGACCCGCCGCGACCCCGCCCTGCTGGCCGCCTTCATCGACACCCAGGGCCTCACCGATCTCGACATCACCCCGTCGCACGCCGACCCGGTCCTGGACCTGCTCACCCCGGACGGTGGCCCCCGCCCGCTGACGCTGCTCGTCGGCGGCGAGGCGATCGGCCCGGCACTGTGGGACCGGCTGTCCGCCGCGTACCGCTGCGGTCTGCTGCGCGCCGTGAACGTGTACGGGCCCACCGAGTGCACCGTCGATGCCACCGTCGGCTGGATCGAGGAGCCGGGCGAGCCACACATCGGTGCCGTGCTGCCGGGGCTGCGGATGCGGCTGCTGGACGAGCGCCTGGTACCGGTCGGTGCCGGTGAGGCGGGCGAGCTGTATCTGGCGGGTCCCCGGGTCGCCCGCGGCTACCGTCGCAGCCCCGGTCTCACCGCCCAGCGATTCGTCGCCGACCCGTCCGGCGCGCCGGGCGACCGCATGTACCGCACCGGGGACCGCTGCCGACTGCTGCCGGACGGCCGGCTCGTGCACCTGGGCCGGCTCGACGGCCAGGTGAAGCTGCGCGGTCACCGCATCGAGGTGCAGGAGATCGAGGCCGTCCTGACCCGGACCGGTGGCGCCGAAGAGGCGGCCGTGATCCTGGGCGAGGACGCCGGGGGCAGCCCGTGTCTGATCGCCTTCCACCGGGGCGGGGACGCCACCTCGCTGCGTGCCGCCGCGTCGGCCACGCTGCCGGCCTACATGACGCCGTCCGCGTTCGTCGCCGTCGACCGGTTCGCGACCACCCCCAGCGGCAAGCTCGACCGCTCCGCGCTGCCGGCCCGGATCGAGAAGGCCCGGATCGAGGCGGCGGTGACCACCGTGGCCGCCCCGGAGGGCGAGGGTGTCCAGGGCCGGGCCGAGGAGCTGGTCGCCCGGGTCTGGGCGCATGTCCTGGGCGCGGCGTCGATCGGCCCCGACGACAACTTCTTCAAGCTGGGCGGCCATTCGCTGCTCGCCATCAAGCTGGTCTCCCGCGTACGGGCCGAACTCTCCCTGGCCCTGCCGGTGAAGGCGGTCTACGCCCACCCGAGGCTGCGCGACCTCGCCGCCCACATCGAGGAGTTGCTGGCCGCGAAGGATGGCTGAGCCCTGGCTCAGCCACGTCACCGGCCCGTACTCCCGCCCGCCCCCGCCCTCCCCGAGGAGCAGCAACCGTGATCCCCCTCTCGTACGCCCAGCACCGGCTGTGGTTCCTGAACCGTCTCGAGGGCGCGTCCGCCGCCTACAACGCGCCTGTCGTGCTGCGGCTGGAGGCCGCACCCGACCGGCCGGCCCTGGAGGCGGCGGTGCGTGACGTGGTGGACCGCCACGAGGTGCTCCGCACGGTCTACCTGACCGAGGACGGGGAGCCGTACCAGCACATCGTCAGCGATCCCGACGTGCGGCTGGAGACCGAGGAGTGCGCACCCGGCGACGATGTGGACACGCGGGTCACCGCCTTCGCGCGCCTCCCCTTCGACGTCACCCGTGACCTGCCGCTGCGGGCCCGGTTGTTCGCCGTACACGACGGAACCGCCGTGCTGGTCCTGCTGGTGCACCACATCGCCACCGACGGCTGGTCCGTCAGCTGTCTGCTCACCGACCTCGACCGGGCCTACCGGGCCCGGTCCGAGGGCCGCGCCCCCGGGTGGGAACCACTGCCCGTCCAGTACGCGGACTACGCGCTGTGGCAGCGGGACATGCTCGGAGACCCCGGTGATCCCGACAGCACGGCCCACGAACAGCTCGCCCACTGGCGGGCGGCACTGGACGGCGTACCGGCCGCGACCAGGCTGCCCGCCGACCGCCCCCGCCCCACCGAGCCCAGCCACCGGGGGGCCCTGGTCACCGACCGCCTCGGTGCCGGCGCCCACAAGGCGCTCGCCGGCATCGCCCGCGCCCACCGTGCGACGTTCTTCATGACCGCCCGGGCCGCCCTCTGCGTCGCGCTGCGGGCCGCCGGGGCGCAGACGGACGTGGTGGTGGGGACGCCCGTCGCAGGGCGGCCCGAGGAGGATCTGCACGACGTCGTCGGGTTCTTCGTCAACTCCCTCGCACTGCCCGCCGACCTGTCCGCCGACCCGGACCTCGGCACACTTCTCCGCCAGGTCCGCGAACGGGACCTGGCCGCCATGGCCCACGAGGACCTGCCGTTCGACCTGCTCGTCGAGAACCTCGACCCGGAACGGTCCCTCGGACTGCACCCCTTCTTCCAGGTGATGCTCACCACGCAGACCGCGCAGGACACCACCTGCCGTCTCGGCCCCGTATCAGGCACCCTCGACGACGCGGACCTGGCCACCGCCAAGTTCGACCTCGGCTTCAACTGCGCGGAGACCTACGGCCCCGACGGCGAACCCGGCGGGGTGCTGCTCGGCCTCCAGTACGCGACCGACCGCTACGACGAGGAGACCGCGCGACTGCTCCTCACCCTGTTCCGACGCGCGCTGACCGCCTACGCCGAGCAGCCGGCCGGCACGCCCCTCAGCCGGACCGGTCTGCTCTCAGGCGCGGAACGCGAGGCGCTCGACCGCCGTCACGAGGCCCTCGCCCGGGCCGAGCAGCAGAACGCCGAAACCCCCGGCGAACCGCGCGACGACGGGAGCCCGCGCACCCGTTCGGCGGCCGGTCCCCGCGAGGAGATCCTTCGCGGCCTGTTCGCCGAGGTGCTGGGACGGGACGAGGTGGGGCCCGGCGACAGCTTCTTCAAGCTGGGCGGGCACTCCCTGCTCGCCGGGAAGCTCACCAACCGCATCCGCAAGGCACTGGGCGTCCAGGCCTCGATCCGCGACGTCTTCCTGGCACCCACCCCGGCCCGGCTGCTGCGTCGCCTCGCCGAGCAGGGCGACGGGCCCGTCCGGCCGCCGCTGCGGCCGGTGCCCGCCGCCCTGCGGCCCGCACGGCTCCCGCTGTCCGCCGCGCAGCAGCGGCTCTGGTTCGTGGACCAGATGGAGGGCCCGAGCGCCACCTACAACATCCCCGTGGTGACCCGGCTGCGCCGCCCGGTCCGCAGGGCCGCCTTCGCCGCCGCCCTCGCCGACGTCGCACAACGGCACGAGGTGCTGCGCACGGTGCACGGGTCGGCTGACGGCGAGCCGTACCAGGAGGTGCTGGAGCACGCCGAACCCGTCCTCGACGTGGTGCGGACGAACGGCCCGGACGAACTCCGCGCAGCGGTGGACGCCGCGGCCGGTCATGTCTTCGGCCTCGCCGCGGAGATCCCCTTCCGGGCCTGGCTCCTGGAGGACGCCGCCGGGGACCAGGTGATGGTGCTGCTGGTGCACCACATCGCCGGTGACGGCTGGTCGACCGGCTGCCTCCTGGCCGATCTCGCCACCGCCTACGCGGCCCGCGCCGAAGGCCGGGCTCCCGGGTGGCAGCCGCTGCCCGTCCAGTACGCCGACTACACCCTCTGGCAGCACGACCTGCTCGACGGCCAACACGGCGTAGCAGCCGAACAGCTCGCGTACTGGCGTACCGCCCTCGACGGGATGCCGCCGCTGCTCGCGCTGCCCACCGACCGGCCCCGTCAACTCGAACCGGACGGCCGGGGCGCGCTCGCCCCGTTCGAGGTGAGCGCCGACACCCACCGGGCGCTGCTGCGGTGTGCCCGGCGCGACGGCGCCACTCTGTTCATGGTGGTGCAGGCCGCTCTCGCCGCCCTGCTCACCCGGCACGGCGCGGGCGAGGACGTGGCGATCGGCACCACCGTCGCGGGCCGGGCCGACGAGTCACTGCACCCGCTCGTCGGGTTCTTCGTCAACACGCTGGTGCTGCGCACCGACTCCTCGGGCGACCCCGCCCCCACCGAGCTGGTGCGCCGGGTCCGCGACGCGGGCCTGGCCGCCTACAGCCACCAGGACCTGCCGTTCGACCGGCTGGTCGAGCACCTGAGCCCGCACCGGTCGACGGCGCACGCGCCGCTCGTGCAGGTGATGCTCCAGGTGCACGCGGCAGGGGCGGGCGACGCCTCCGCCGTCCCGTCGGCGCTGGACGGCGAACCGCTGGCTTTCCGCGGCACCGGCGCCAAGTCGGACCTCACTTTCGCGCTCACCGAGACCGTCGGCCCGGACGGGACGCGGACCGGTCTGCGGGGTGTCCTGGAGTACGCGACCGCACTGTACGACGCGGACACCGCCCGCCTGCTGACCCGGCGCCTGACCGAGACCCTCGACGCGTTCGCCGCCGGCCCCGAGATCCCGCTCTCCGCCCTGCGGTACGGGCAGCCCGCGCCCGGCGACGGCGACCCGGCGGTCGTCCTCGACGCGCAGGGGCGCCGCACCTGTGTCCGCGTCCCGGGCGAGGTGCACGAGCCGGCCCCCGGCGGCGGGCTGCGTGCCACCGGCCGGCGCGCCTACCGGGACGCGGACGGTGCGCTGCGGCCAGTCGCCGTCCACACCGTCGACGGCTACCCGGTCGAGCCCGGCCACGTGGAGGGCGTACTCGCCCGGCACCCGGCGGTGACCGGTGCACGCGTCCTCGTCCGCGACGGCCTGCTCCTCGCCCTCGTCACCTGCGCCCCGGGGCCGCCGCCCACCGGGAGCGCGCTGCGCGCCTGGGCGGCGGAACGGCTGCCCGAGTACCTGGCACCGGCCCGGGTGATACGAACGGCCCGGCTGCCCGCGCCCGGTGAGGACCCGGCACTCCTGCCCGAGGAGGACGCGCCCGCGCCGGGCGCGGCGCCGGCCGTCGGCACGGACACACGGCTGCTGGGCGTCTTCCGTGATGTGCTGGGCGGACGTGACATCGGGGCGGACGACAACTTCTTCAAGTCCGGCGGCCACTCGCTGCTGGCGGTGCGTCTGCTCAACCGGATCCGAACCGAGTTCGGGCAGGACCTCACCCTGCGCGACGTGTTCCGCAACCCGACGGCGGCCACGCTCTCCCAGCGTCTCGCCGGTGCCGTCGCGGACGCGATCGAGCCGGAGGGGGCCGGGCCCGCCCCGGCGGACCGCCGCAAGGCCGCCCCGGGCCTGCGCCGCCGCACCCGGGCGGGCGCCCGCCGGGGCTGAACGGCCTGCCGCGGACGGCGGGGGCACGGGGCGGCAGCTCCGTGCCCCCGCTTTCTGCCGCTCCGAGCTGCCGGGCCGACTGCCGTGGGCGCAGGCCCCGCGCCCCTAGCGTGAGGGCACGGAGGCGAGAGGAACCGTTCGCCCCGGTCCCTCGCATCGACAGAAGGAAAGCCAGGATGCCCCCCATCGGAACGGACAACCTGCTGGACGGCGGTCCCTCTCCCTCGCCCGCCCCACCGGTGCTCGATCTCATCGCTCAGCAGGCGCGCACCCGGCCCGACGCGGTGGCCCTGGTCCACGACGGCACCGACCTGACCTACGGCCGGCTCGCCGACGCCGTACGGGAGCGTGCCCGGTCGCTGGCCGACGAGGGTGCCGCTCCCGGCCGCCTGGTTGCCCTGCACCGGCCGCGCGGGATCGACGCCGTCGTCGGCCTCCTCGCCGTCCTCAGCACGGGTGCCGCTTACCTCCCTCTCGACGTGCAGGCCCCCGACGCCCGCAACGAGGCCATCCTCAGGGCCGGCTGCGGCGAACCGGCGCCCACGCCCGCCGAGGTGGCCCGCAGCGGCGAACTGGTCCTCCCCGGCCCCGGCGCACCGGCCGGGGCCGCCTACGTGATCTACACGTCCGGGTCCACCGGAACCCCCAACGGCGTCGTCGTCGGCCATGACTCGCTCGCGCACTTCATCGCGGGCGCCACCCCCGCCTACGGCATCGGTCCCGCCTCCCGCGTCCTGCAGTTCTCCCCGCTCCACTTCGACGCCAGCGTCCAGGAGCTGTTCGCCACCCTCGGCGCCGGCGGCACCCTGGTACTGCGTACGGACGACATGCTCGACGTAGGTGACCTGCTCGCCGGCTGCGCACGCCACGGCATCACCCTGCTCGACCTGCCGGCCGCCTACTGGCACGAGCTCGTCCACGTCCTCACCACCGGCTCGGTCCGCCTCCCCACGTGCCTGGAGACCGTGATCATCTACGGGGAGGCCGCACTGCCCGAGCGGGTCGCCCAGTGGCGCGAGCTCACCGGCGAACGGGTCCGGCTGCTCAACGCCTACGGGCCAACCGAGACCACGGTGGTCGCCACGGTCGCCGACCTCACCCGCCACGGCGACGGCCCCGTCCCCATCGGCCGCCCGCTGCCCGGCGTGCGCGCCGCCATCGTCTCCGGTGAACTCTGGCTGCTCGGCGGGGGCCTGTCTCTGGGCTACCTGGGCAACCCCGAGCTGAACGCCCACCGCTTCACGGAACTCGGCGGCGAGCGCGCCTACCGCACCGGCGACCTGGTCACGATCGGCGCGGACCGCCAGATCCTCTACCACGGCCGCCTCGACGACGAGGTGAAGATCGGCGGGCAGCGCATCGACCCGGCCGCCGTGGACTCAGTCCTGTCGGGCCACCCCAAGGTCCGCGAGGCCGCCGTTGTCGCCCAGCAGGGCTCCGACGGCGTCAAGCGGCTCGTCGCGTTCGTCGTCACGGAGGGCGGCGTCGGCTCCGAGGAGCTGCGCGCTCTGGTGCGCGAGCGCATGCCCGCCGCGGCCGTGCCGGCCGCCGTCGGCATCGTCGCCGCCCTGCCCCGGACCAGCTCCGGGAAGATCGACCGCAAGGCTCTGCGGACCACGGACCCGCGTCTGTCCGTCGTCCACGAGGAGCCGCTGCCCGCCGAGGACCGGGTGCTGCTCTCCCACGCCCAGCGGCGGTTGTGGCTGCTCGACCAGCTCGAAGGCCCGTCCTGCGCGTACAACATGCCAATCGTGCTGGAACTCGACGGTGTGCCGGACCGTGCGGCGCTCTCCGCCGCCGTCACCGACCTCGCCGAGCGCCACGAGGTGCTGCGTACCGTCTTCCTCACCCCTGAGAGCGAGCCCTACCAGCACGTCCTGGGCCCGTCCACGGTCCGCGCCCGCACCGTCGAGTGCCCGGCAGCCGAACTCCGCTCCAGGGTGACGGATTTCATCACCGAAACCTTCGACCTCAGCCGTGAACTGCCTTTGCGGGTAGCACTGTTCGTACCCGAGGACGAGACCGGTGCCGGGCCTGCGGCCGTGCTGGCCGTCCTGCTCCACCATGTCGCGGGCGACGGCTGGTCCCTGGCCCCGCTGATGAACGACCTGTCCGCCGCCTACACCGCCCGCGCCCTGGGCCGCGCCCCCGAGCAGGAGCCGCTTCCCGTCCAGTACGCCGACTACACCCTGTGGCAGAACGACGTCCTCGGCACGGCCGACGACCCGGACGCGGCCGTGTCGCGCGGGCTCGCCCACTGGCGGACCGCGCTCGCCGGTCTGCCCGCCGTCACCGACCTGCCGCTGGACCGCCCCCGCCCGCACGCGCCTGACCACAGCGGCGGCCTGGTCACCGCGCGCCTCGGGCCGGCGGCGCACACGCGCCTGGTCCAGCTCGCCGACGCCCACGGCGCGAGCATGCTGATGGTCCTCCAGGCGGCCCTCGGCCTGGCCCTGCGCGCGGCCGGCTGCGGCGACCGGGTCGCCATCGGCACCCCGGTCGCGGGCCGCGACGACGAAGCGCTCGGCGCCCTGGTCGGCTTCTTCGTCAACACCCTGGTCCTGCCGACCGACACCTCCGGCGACCCGGCGTTCACCGAGCTGCTGGAACGGGTCCGCGACACCGACCTCGCCTCCTACGCCCACCAGGGCCTCCCCTTCGACCTCCTGGTCGAGCACCTGAACCCACCGCGCGCGCCCGGTGTACACCCGTTCTTCCAGACGATGCTCACGCTGCGCACCGCCGCCCCGGCCGACGCCCCCTTCGCCTTCGGCCCTCTGACCGGCAGCTTCAGTGCGGGTGACCTCGCGACCACCAAGTTCGACCTCACCGCCGCGTGCGTGGAGCACCGCGGCACCGACGGCACGCCCACGGGTCTCGAACTGGGCGTGGAGTACGCGCGCGACATCCTCGACGAGGAGACCGCCCGCCTCCTCCTGAGCGCCCTGGAGCGGGCCCTGCGTACGGCCGCCGACCGGCCCGGGACGCCTGTCGCCGACACCGCGCTGCTCGGCGCCGGGGACCGCCGGGCCCTCGACGACCGCCGTGCGCGCACCGCGGCCCGCGTCGCCCGGAACGCCGTCGACGCCCAGGCTGTCGCGGGGGCCGTCGACGGTCCGGACCCGGAACTCGTCGACACGCTGGGGGAGATGTTCGCCGAGATCCTGGGACTGGACCGGGTGGGCGCGCACGAGGGGTTCTTCACGATCGGCGGGCACTCCATGAGCGGGGTGCGCCTCGCCAACCGGATACGCGCCCGCCTGGGCGCCGACGTCCATGTGCGCGACCTGTTGCTGGCCCCGACCCCGGCCGCCCTCGCCCGCCGTATCACGGACGCCCGCAACACCGCGGGCGCCGAGCCCGGAACGCCGCTCGCGCTCACCGCCCGCGCCGACCGGCCGATGCGGCTGCCGCTCTCGTACGCGCAGCGCAGGCTCTGGTTCATCGACACGCTCGAAGGTCCCAATGCCTCCTACAACATCCCGTTGGTGCTGCGTCCCGCCGGACCCCTCGACGCAGATGTCCTGGGCCGGGCCCTCGCCGACCTGACGGAGCGCCACGAGGTACTGCGTACCCGCTACCCGTCGGTCGGGGGCGAACCGCACCAGGAGATCCTCGACGCCACACGGCCCGTGCTCGACGTCAGCACCGTGCCGGCCGGGCAGTTCCGGGCCGCTGTCGCCGCCGCCGCCGGGCACGTCTTCGACCTCGCCGAGGAGATCCCGCTGCGGGCCACTCTGCTCAACCGCGACGACGGCGAGCAGGTCCTGGTCCTGCTCGTCCACCACATCGCCGCCGACGGCTGGTCCACCGGCCCGCTCCTGGCCGACCTGACCACCGCCTGTGCCGCCCGCGCCGAGGGCCGCGCACCGGGCTGGGAGCCGCTTCCCGTCCAGTACGCCGACTACACCCTCTGGCAGCAGGAGCTGCTGGACGGACCGGCGGCGCAGGACGACCTCACGTTCTGGGAACAGGCTCTCGCCGACGCCCCGCCGGTCCTCGAACTGCCGGCCGCGCGTCCGCGCCCGGCCGAGGCCACGCACCGGGGCGGTCATGCCCAGCTCTCCGTCGACGCCGCCACCCACCAGGCGCTGGAGGAACTGGCCCGGCGCAGCGGCGCCACACTGTTCATGGTCCTGCAGGCCGCCCTCGCAGCCGTCCTCACCCGCCACGGCGCCGGCACCGATCTGCCGCTGGCCACCATGACGGCGGGCCGTGACGACGAGGCCCTGAGCGATCTGGTCGGCTTCTTCGTCAACACCCTGGTCCTGCGCACCGACACCTCCGGCGACCCGGCGTTCACCGAACTCCTGGAGCGGGTCCGCGACGCCGACCTCGCCGCCTACGCCCACCAGAAACTGCCCTTCGACCGGATCGTCGAACACCTCAACCCGGTCCGCAGCACGGCCCACCACCCGCTGGCCCAGGTCGTCGTACAGCTCCACCACGACTACACCGCACCCGTCGGTGACGGACCGGTGCTGCGGGCCGAACCGGCCCCGCTGGAGGCGCTGTCCACCAAGTTCGACCTGACCCTCGCCCTGTCGGAGCAGCAGGACGCCGAGGGCCGGCCGGCCGGTCTGGCGGGCGGCCTGGAGTACGCCACCGACCTGTTCGCCCCCGCGACGGCCGCCCTGCTCGCGGCGCACGTCGAACGGTTGCTGCGCACCGCCGCCGCCGACCCCGGGGTGCGGATCGGTGACGTGGACCTGCTCACCGACGACGAACGGTTCCGGCTGGTCGCGGAGTACAACGACACGGCCACCGTGACGCACGAGCGGGGCGCCGTCCACGAGGTGATCGCCCGCCGGGCCGCGCTCACCCCTGCGGTGCCCGCCCTGATCACCGACCGGGAGAGCGTCTCCTACGGTGAACTCGACACCCGTGCCGGGGCGCTGGCCGCCCGGCTGGGTGCGGCCGGGGTGCGCGGGGGCGACACCGTCGGGGTACTGCTTGAGCGCGGTGTGCCGCTGGTGGTGACGGCGCTCGCCGTCCTCAAGTGCGGCGCCGCCTACCTTCCGCTGGACCCGGGGCTGCCCGGCGCCCGCATCCGGCTGATGACCGAGGACGTGGGGGTCCGCCTCGTCGCCACGGCCGCCGAACACGCGGGGGCGGTCTCGTCGCCCGGGAGTTCCAACCCGCCGGTGCTGCTGATCGACGCGCCCGACCCGACGGCCGTCCCGGCGGAACACCGGGACGTGGCGGTCGGCGGGGACGACCTGATGTACGTGATGTTCACGTCCGGATCGACCGGCCGCCCCAAGGGCGTCGGCGTCACCCACCGCAACGTGAGCGAACTCGCCGCCGACCGGGACACCACGGCAGGCGGCCCCGGCCGGATGCTGGTCCACTCGGCGACCGGGTTCGACGCGTCCGTCTTCGAGATCTGGGTGCCGCTCCTGAACGGCGGCAGTCTGGTGATCATGCGGGGCGACGGCACCGACCTCGGCGAGACCGCTCGCACGGTCCGTGAACACGGGGTCACCGCGGCCTACTTCACCGCAGGTCTGTTCCATGTGATGGCCGACGAGGCGCTGGACACGCTACGGCTGCTGCGCGAGGTGTGGACGGGCGGCGACATCGTGTCGCCGGCCGCCGCCCACAGGGTCCTGACGCACTGTCCGGACACCGCACTGGTCCACTCGTACGGCCCCACCGAGACGACCTTCGCCTCCCACAACCAGTGGCTCACCGGCGGCCGGGGCGCCCTCGGCGGCAGCGGGCTGCAGCTGGGCCGCCCGATGGACAACACCCGCAGCCATGTCCTCGACGAAGCGCTGCGGCCCGTCCCGCCGGGGGTGCCCGGCGAGCTGTACGTCGCCGGCTCGCATGTGGCGCGCGGCTACCTCGGCCGCCCCGACCTGACCGCCGAGCGGTTCGTCCCCGACCCGTTCGAGGCCGACGGCAGCCGGATGTACCGCACCGGTGACCGCGTGGTGTGGACACCGGAGGGCGAGCTCCGGTTCCTGGGCCGCGCGGACGGCCAGGTCAAGCTGCGCGGCGTACGGATCGAGCCCGGGGAGGTGGAACACGCGCTCGCCGCCCACCCTTCGGTCGGTCAGGCCCTCGCCGTCGTCCGGGAGGACCGGCCGGGCGACCGGAGCCTCGTCGGATACGTGGTGCCGCGCGCCGGGAACACGGTCACGGAGGCGGAAGTCCTCACGCTGGCCCGCGCCGCGCTGCCCGGGCACCTGGTGCCGTCCGCGGTCGCCGTCCTGGACGCCCTGCCGCTGACCGTCAACGGCAAGCCGGACCGCCGCGCCCTGCCCGCGCCGGACCGCCCGGCCGCGAGCCACCGTGCGCCCCGCAACGCCCGGGAGGAGGTGCTGTGCGCGCTGTTCGCCGAGATCCTGAACGAGCCGACGGTCGGCCTGGACGACAACTTCTTCGCCCTGGGCGGTCATTCGCTGCTCGGTGTGCGCCTGGTGAGCCGGGTGCGTTCGGTGCTGGGCATCGACCGGACCGTCCGGGACCTGTTCCGCTCCCCCACTCCGGCCGGGCTGCTCGGCTCGCACGACCACGACGGCACGGCCGGCGCCATGGACGTCCTGCTCCCGCTCAGCGACCGTGGCTCCCGGCACCCGCTGTTCTGCGTACACCCCGGCACCGGGATCGGCTGGTCCTACGCCGGTCTCGCCCGCCACCTCGGCGAGGGCCAGCCGCTGTACGCACTTCAGGCACGCGAGCTCAGCGAGCCCGGCTACCGCCCACGCACCGTCGAGGAGATGGCCGACGACTACCTGGAGCGCATCCGGCAGGTCCAGCCCTGGGGGCCCTACCGGCTGCTCGGCTGGTCCTTCGGCGGCATCGTCGCCCATACCATGGCCGTACGGCTGCGCGCGGCCGGTCAGCGGGTCGAGCTCCTGGCACTGATGGACGTGCACCAGACCGGCCCCGGCAGCACGTCGGTCCTGCCGCCCGAGGAACGGGCGGCGGCCTCCGGGACGCTCCAAGAGGACGGCCTGCCGGCGGCTGTGGAGCGCGTGCGCCGCGAGGACCCCGTCCTGGGCGGCTTCAGCACCGAGGAGATACGGGCCGTGCTGCGCGCCTCGGAGACCCACGCGGCGCTCATGTCCCGGCACACGCCCGGCATCGCCGGCACCGGTGCGGTCTTCTTCACGGCCCGCAGACCCGGCGAACCGGAAGGCGCGCTGGCCGCCACCTGGAATCCGTTCCTGGAAGGAACGGTCGAGAACCACACTGTGGAATCCGGACATCTACGGATGACCGAGGAAGAACCTCTCGCGCACATCGGAAGAATCATCGCGGAGAAGCTCTCCGCACTGCAGGGGAAGAACCTGCGGGAAATCGAAACGAGGAGTTATTCATGAGCGACACCGTGAACCCCTTCGACAACTCCGAGGGCGCCTTCCACGTCGTGGTGAACGACGAGGGCCAGCACGCCCTGTGGCCTGTCTTCGCCGACATCCCGGCCGGCTGGACCAGCGTGTGGGGGGCCGGGGACCGCTCCGGGGCACTGGAGTACATCACTGCCAACTGGACCGACATCCGCCCCCGGAGCCTGGTCGCCCAGTACGCCTGACAGCCCCTCATCCTGTGCCGCGCCCCGCAGCTCCTGCGGGGCGCGGCCCTTTCGTATGCCCCGCGGGGAAATCAGTCAAATACCCGGGCACCGCGGCCGTCCAAGACTTCGGGGGAAATATCGCGGGAGGAATTCCGGGCGGGAAACTGCCGCCTTTTACTGCCGCTCGACTTCCGCCCGGGAAGCATCCGGGGAATTAGTGTCGAGGGCATGAAGATACTCCTGAGCGGAACCGCTTCGGACTCCCACACCTGGAACCTCGTGTATCTCTGGCTGTTCCTCGAGGAGCGGGGACACGACGTAGTCGCGCTGGGCCCCTGCGTGAGTCCCAGCCTGCTCACGTCCGCCTGCCGCCGGCATACGCCCGACGTGGTCGTGCTCAGCAGCGTCAACGGCCACGGCTACCGGGACGCCCTCGTCGCCGTGCGCCGGCTGCGCGCCGAACCGGGCCTGGCCGCAGTGCCGGTGGCCGTCGGCGGCAAGCTCGGCATCCTCGGCCGCTCCGGTGAGGCCGATGCAGCCCGGCTGCGCGAAGCGGGCTGCGACGCGGTCCTCGGGGACGGCACCGGCGACCTGGAGGCCCTGTGCGCCTTCCTCGCGGCGGCCCGTGCCCGGGTGGCGGCATGAGCGGCGGCCCGCGCCCCTTCGGCGCGTTCGTCGCGGACTCGGCAGCCGCCGGCCGGCTGGTCGTCCAGCCCCGCATGGGCTTCGGGACCCCGGAGGCCATGCGCATGGGTCTGGAGCGGACCAGGGCCGCCACCGCCACGACCGTCGGCACGCTCACCATCGACAGCTACACCCGCGTCGGCGACCTCGCCGGAGCCCGCGCCGCCCTCGCCGAAGGCACCCGGCTCAACGGCTATCCCCTCGCCACCCATCCTCTCGCCGTCACCCGGGCCCTGCTCGACGGTCTCCACGACGACGGCTTCCCCGTCCAGGTCCGCCACGGCTCCGCCCGCCCGCAGGGCATCGTCCGGGCCCTGGTCGCGGCCGGTCTCGACGCGACCGAGGGCGGGCCCGTCTCGTACTGCCTGCCCTACGGCCGCACCCCGCTGCGGGAGTCCGTCACGGCCTGGGCCGAGGCCTGCGAGATCCTTGCCGCGAGCGCCCGCCCCGGTTCCGTCCCGCATCTGGAGAGCTTCGGAGGCTGCCTGCTGGGCCAGCTCTGCCCGCCCGGACTGCTCGTGGCCATGAGCGTGCTGGAATGCCTGTTCTTCGCCCAGCACGGCCTGCGCAGCGTCTCGTTGAGCTACGCGCAGCAGACCGACCCGGTCCAGGACGAGGAGGCCGTACGGGCGCTGCGAAGGCTGGCAGGCGAGTTCCTGCCGGCCAGGGTGGACCATCACGTCGTCCTCTACACGTACATGGGTGTCTACCCCCGCACCGAGCACGGCGCGACCCGCCTTCTCGAGGCGTCCGCCCGCCTCGCGCTGCGGTCGGGGGCGCAGCGGCTCCTGGTCAAGACGACCGCCGAGTCCCGCCGTATCCCCACCGTCGAGGAGAACGTCCGCGCCCTGGAGACCGCCGCCGCGGCCGCGGCGCTCGCCGGCCCGCCGGAGCCGGGGGGCCACGACGCCGGGAGCGAGGTCTACGCGGAGGCCCGCACCCTCGTGGAGGCCGTGCTCGGCCTGCACGCCGATCTGGCCCGCGCGCTGCCGGCCGCCTTCGAACGCGGCCTGCTCGACGTGCCGTTCTGTCTTCACCCCGACAACGCCGGCGGCTCGCGCAGCGTCATCGGCGCCGACGGCCGGCTCCGCTGGTCGGACACCGGGGCCATGCCGATCCGCCCCGACGCCCCGGCCGACCTGGCGCCGCTCACCGCCGACGGCCTGCTCACCACCCTCCACCACGTGGCCGAGCGCTACGACCGGGCGCCCGGTGCCCCGGTGCCTGTCCGGGCGCCCGGCAGTCCGGCGGCCCGCCCGACCTGACCCACCGGCCGCAGCCCCACCCTCCTCGCCACGACCCACGAACAGGAGTCCTGTCATGGACCACGCCTCGCAACCAGCCGGCCCCGCCCTGCCTCCCCCGCTCGGCGAACACCTGCGTTCCCCGCAACTGCGCGCCGCCATGCTCGTCCAGCAGGAGGCACTGCAGGCGACCCGCGACCATCTGCGGCAGGCGGGCTTCACCGAGTTGCTGCCACCGCTCGTCGGCCCAGTCACCGACCCGGGCGGGCGGGGCGCCAAGGCCCTGGACGTCGACTACTACGGCCGTCCGTACAAGCTGATGACCAGCGCCATCCTCTACAAGCAGGCATCCCTGCGCGGCTTCCCTAAGCTCTTCTACATCGCGCCCAACGTGCGCGTGGAGCCGGAGGAGACCGCCACCACCGGACGCCATCTGGTGGAGTTCCACCAGATCGACATCGAGATCGCCGGCGCCCGCCGCGAGGACGCCCAGGAGGTCGCCGCCGGACTGCTCACCCACGTCGTCGAGCACGTGTGGACGGCCGTCCCGGAAATCCTCACCGAACTCGGCCGCCGAGAGGCCGACTTCGCGGACATCCGCAGCGGCAAGTACGACGTGTGCACCCACCAGGAGGCCGTCGCCCGCCTGCGCGGCGCCGGTCACCCGCAGAGTCCGGACAGCGAGATCGACTGGACCGGCGAACGGCTTCTCTCCCTGGAGAGCGACCGCCCCTTCTTCATCAACGACTACCCCAAGGGCTCTCGCGGCTTCTACGACCGTGAGGACCCCGACCGCCCCGGGGTGCTGTGCAACTTCGACCTCATCGCCCCGCACGGCTACGGCGAGCTGGTCTCCGGCAGCGAGCGCGAGTCGGACTACGCGACCATCATCACCCGAATGCGGGAGAGCGGGGAGAACCCCGCCAAGTACGCCTGGTACCTGAAGGAGGCGCGCGAGGGCATCCCGGCCAGCGCCGGGTTCGGCATGGGCCTGCAGCGCCTGGTCCGCTTCCTCACCGGTCTCGACTCCCTGTGGCAGGTCAGCGCCTACCCGAAGCTTCCCGGGGTGCTGGCCCCGTGAGCGCCCTCACCGCACCCGGCTTCCCGGAAGGGAAGATCCGCGCCCGTGCCCGGCGCGGCACCACCGAGGTCTTCCCGGATCCCGGCTCCTACGGTGCCGAGCTCTTCGGTCCCGGCACCGAGGACGCCCCCGGCGGCGACGCACTCGACCGGGCCCGCTTCACCCCGCCCGTCTTCATGCCCGAGCGGCTCGAAAAGCTCATCGACCTCGCCCGCGAGCCCGAGTTCGGCGACGTCGACCTGACCACCCGGACCGGCGGCTTCAGCGCCTCGCTGCCGCTGTACCTGTCCGCTTTCGGGTCCACCCGCGCGGGCAGCGGCGACCTCTCCGTCCACGCCTCACGCCAGGCCGGCCGGCTCGGCATCCCCATGGTCATCGGGGAGAACATGGTGCCCGTCCACGGCTACCGGCGCGGCGGGGACGCCACCCGCTCCGCACTGCTCGACCGCGTCGAGGCCTACCTCGGCGCCGCGCCCGAGGGCGTCGGCGGGATCGTCGTGCAGCAGTCCACCGAGGACGCCGACTCCGAGGTCTGGAACCTCCTCTACAGCGACCCCGCCACCCGCCCGCTGCTCGAATCCGGGCGCCTGGCATTCGAGTTGAAGACGGGCCAGGGCGCCAAGCCCGGTCTCGGCGGCATGACCGTCGTCGCAGGCGCGGAGGCGGCGCAGCTGGCGGGCCGGTTCACGGTCACCGAGGCGTTCGGTGAGGACGACGACCGCCGGCTGCGCTGTGCCACACCCGGCACCTTCACCGACGAGATCCTGCGCCAGCAACTGCGCTTCATGCGGAACAACTTCCCCAAGGCACGCACCTGGGTGAAGTTCCACCCCGGACGCGACATCGGGGACGCCGTCCGTGTCGCCTGGGCCGCCGGGGCCGACGCCGTCACGGTCGACGGGGCCGAGGGCGGTACCGGCTGGGCCCCTCGGGTCTTCCTCGACCAGGTCGGGCTGCCGCTCTCCGAGTGCCTGCGCCGGATCGGCCGCCCCGGCGGCTGCCTGCTCGCCAGCGGGGGCATGTGGGAGGGCGGGCGCGTCCTGCGCGCCCTAGCCCTCGGCGCCCGCGCCGCCGGCCTGGGCCGCGCCGCCCTGATCGCCGTCGACGAGGACCCCGCACACGGCCTGGAACGCCTCGTCGAAAGCATCGCGCTCGAACTGCGCCTGCTGGTCAGTGCCCTCGGCAAGTACACCGTCACCGCCCTGGCACCCGAGGACCTGTGGTGGCCCGACAGCCCCTTCGACGTGCGGGCGCCCCTCGCCACCGGGCAGGCCGCCGCCGGAGCGGCGACGTGACCGCGCGGCCGCACCGCCGGCGCGGGCGCACCGTCCGGGCCCGGTTCCTGGTAAGGGAGTCACCCGGCGTCACCGTCGCCCCCGCCGCCGACGACGTGGGGGGAGTGGAAGGCCGGGGCGCCCTGTTCGACGCGGCCCGGCACGCCGCCGAGCGCACCCTCGCCGAGGAGGGCCGGGGCTACCTCGGCGGCCACCTGGAGCTGCGTACCCCCGGTGGCGTCGGCGGTGCGCGCGGCCCCCGGACCCTCCTCCACGCCGCCGACCGCGCCGCCGCCCTGGCCGTCACCGCCACGCTGCGCGGCGACGACACCGGCGTCACCGTTCGCGCCGCCCGACGCCCCCGCTGAACTGTCCACCCCGTCCAGCGCCCCCGGGAACCCTCCACCCCGTCCGCTCCCCCTCCGAGCCCTCCCTCAGGAAGCCGACCCCATGACAACCAGCCCCTCCGCCCCGTCGTCCGGGGCGGCGCCCGCCCTGGACTGGCGGCGCATCGGCAGCTTCGCCACCGGCCAGGCCGCCGTCCAGTGCGGAAGCTTCGCCCTCCTCATCGCCATGAGCTGGACCGCGGTCCAGCTCGGCGGGCGGCACGCCGTGACGATCGTGATCCTCGCCTCCACGCTCCCGCGTGCCCTGATGCTGCTCTTCGGCGGCGCTCTCGCCGACAGCCTCGGCCCGCGCGCCGTCCTGCTGCGGGCCACCGCCACCCGGCTCGTCGTCCTCGTCGTCGGCGCTCTGGTCGCCGCGAGCGCCGACAGCCTCTGGCCTCTGATCGCCGTCGCCGTGGTGGAGGGCTCCCTGCTCGGTCTCACCGGCCCCGCCTCCGGCGTCCTGCTGACCCGCCTGGCCCCCAAGGAGCACCTGGGCCGCGCCAACTCCCTGTTCGCCATGGTGATGCGGCTGGCGCCGATCGCCGGATCACCGCTCGGGGCCTGGCTGGTGGTGGCGGGCAGCCTGTCCCACGTCATGCTGGTCTCGGCCGCCGGATGCGCCGTCTGGCTGCTCTGCGCCTTCTACGTCACTCGCGGCATGGCCCGCCCCGAGCGCCGCTCCGACGCGAACCCCTCGCTGTTCCGGCGTTCCGGCGACGGTCTTCTGCTGCTGGGCGCCCACCCACGGCTGCGCTGGATGTTCGTCGCCTGCTTCTGCATGGACTTCGCCTTCCTGTGGCCGGCCGAGGTAGCGCTGCCGCTGCGCGCCGCCAGTGAGGGGTGGGGCATCGGCTCGGTCGCCGCGGCCCTGACCGCCTTCAGCGCCGGCGCCCTGGCCGCGGCAGCTGCGGGCGCTGTCCTCGCCCACCGCATCCCGGTCCCGGTCAAGCTCATGGTCGCCGGCACCGGACTCGCCGTCTGCCTGGGTTCCATGGCGCTGGTCCCCTCCCCGGCTCTCCTGGCCGTCGCGGCGTGCGCCGTCGGCCTCTTCTCGGGACTGAACGGACCGGCCCTGGTCACCGCGTACCAACAGGCCGTCCCCGAAGGCCGGCTGGGCGCCGCGATGTCCACCTTCTCTCTCTCCAGTATCGGCGCCGCGCCCTTGTCGCTCGCCGCCTTCAGCTCGATCTCCGCGCCGCTGGGGGTGACCGGCACCTGGCTGCTGTGCGCGGCCGTCGCCCTGTTCTCGCCGGTGGCCGCCGCTCTTGCCCTGCGCTCCCCCGTGACGCGCAAGGCCCCCGGTGCAGCGGAGGTTTCCGTCGCCCCCGAGCCCACCGCCACAGCCGTGTGAGGCAGACATGTCCCTGCTGGAATCCAGTCCACCGCCCGCACTCGACCGTCTTCTCCTGCCGACCGCGCTCCCCCCGCTGCCCGCGGCGCTGCCCCCACCGACCCGTCCCGGACCCGATGGCGTGCAGCTCTGGCTGGTCGCCACGGCAGCGCACGAGCAGAGCGCGACGCGTTACGCCCCGCTCGTCCTGGACCCGTCGGAGCTGGCCCGAGCGGCGGAGTTCCGCCGCCCCGCCGACCGCGCCACGTATCTGTGCGCCCACGTCGGACTGCGCCGCGTGCTCGGCAACCAACTGGGCACGGCGCCCAAGGCCGTCTCGATGGCCCGAGCCCCGTGCCCCTGCTGCGGCGAACCGCACGGCCGGCCCGTACTGCCCGACGGGCACCTGCACTTCTCGCTCTCGCACTGCGAGGGCCTCAGCCTCATCGCCGTCGCCGTCGGCCCGGTCGGGGTGGACGTCGAACCGGTGCCGAGCGAGCAGACCCTCGTCGAGGCGGCCGATGTCGTCCACCCGGCGGAGTCGGCGGAACTCGCCGCCCTCGCCCCCGCTTTGCGCCCGGCGGCGTTCGCCCGGTTGTGGACCAGGAAGGAGGCCTATCTGAAAGGGCTCGGCATCGGCCTGGGCGCGGACCCCTCGACGGAGTACGTCGGGGCCGGCGAGACACCGGCCGCCGCGTCCGGATGGCTCTTGGCCGACATCGCCGTCCCCCACGGCCACCGGGGAGCGGTGGCGCTCCGCCGCGGGGGAGTCGGCGCCGGCCCCGGCTGACCGGCCCGTCCGGCCCGCCTGAGCAAGACCGCAGTCGCAGCCTGACCACCACACCAAAAGTGTCCGTCAAAGCGGAACAAGCCCGGGGCAGGAGACCACCGCCCTCCCGGCCATCACCCGCCCCATGCCCTACGGCAGGCGCCACTCCACCGGCTGGGCACCCTGCCCGGAGAGGAGTCCGTTGGCCTGGCTGAACGGACGCGATCCAAAGAACCCCCGGTCTGCCGACATGGGGGAAGGGTGCGCGGACTCGATCGCCGGAAGATCTCCCAGCAGCGGCCGCAGATTGCGTGCGTCACGCCCCCACAGGATCGACACCAGCGGTTTGCCACGCGCCACCAGGGCCCGGATGGCCTGCTCGGTGACCTCCTCCCAGCCCTTGCCCCGGTGCGCGGCGGGCTTGCGCGGAGCGGTCGTGAGCGCCCTGTTGAGCAGGAGTACACCCTGCCGCGTCCAGGGGGTGAGGTCACCGTTGGAGGGCCTGGGCGTACCGATGTCGTGGTGCATCTCCAGGAAGATGTTCTCCAGACTTCCCGGAAGGTTACGCACGTCCGGGGCCACGGCGAAGCTGAGCCCGACGGCCATTCCCGGCGTGGGGTAGGGATCCTGTCCGACGATCAGGACTCGGACGTCGTCGAAAGGCTGCTGAAAGGCGCGGAGCACATTCGGGCCGGACGGCAGGTACGTCCGGCCGGCCGCGATCTCGGCCCGGAGGAAGTCCCCCATGGCAGCAACGCGTTCGGCTACAGGTTCGAGAGCTCTCGCCCATCCGGGTTCGACAAGCTCGTGCAAAGGTCGGGGCGCCATGATCGGTCACTCTACTGGGGGACGGAGAGGGGAAGCCCCTTCGAACGGGGCCGCCCCCAGGGGCTACTCTTCCTTGTCGTCGAGGTCATCCCACCGTTCGCGGAGATCTCGCAGCCGCTCGGGAGGAAGGAGGCAGCTCGTTGCGTCCAGTAGTCGTTCCACTGACTTGTCGCCATCACACCTGGTCAGCCCGTCGCTTCGAATGCCTGCATCCCGGAACTCCCGCACGGGCGGCGGGGCTGGGCTTCTCCCGCGCACCCGACGTCCACCCGGCGCCCGGCGGCCTGGAGAACATCGTCCGGCGGCTCCGCTCGGGCCTGGAGCCGCTGCGTCCCTCCAACGGTGATCTGGCGCCGCGGACCGAGCAGGGCCTGGTGCCGCTCAACAGGGTCCTGCCCAGCGCCCCCCGCCGGCTCGCCGCGCATCGCGGCAAGGACGGGGAGGAGGCGACCCAGCAGGCGAGCTCGGCACGCGTCACACGGGACACCTCGCTGGTGTCGGTCCTGTGGGGCAGCGACGACCGCAATCCGCCTTTGGCGCTGGGGGATTTCCCGGCCATCGAATCCTCGCGCCCCTCCCCCGTACCGGCGGACCGCGGGTTCTTCGGTGCGCGCCTCGGCCGGACCGATGGGCTGCTGGAGTGCCAGGACGCCGAACCGGTCGACCGGCGGCAGCCATGACGGCCGCGCCCGGCGGGCCCGGTCCGGCGTCGGCCGGCGTCCCCGCACGACCTGGCCCCGGGGAGTACGTCCTCGGCGTGGACTCCGGTGGTTCCGGGCTGCGGGTGGCCCTGGGCACCGTCGGCTCGGACGATCCTCTGGACACGGCGGTATGTGCCGAGCCGGTGCGGACGGGCCCCTCCGGGATCGACGCCGCCCATCTGCTGGACCAACTGCTGCCCACTGTCCGGGAACTGCTCACGCGGCACGGCGGCGGCAGCGGGATCGCGGCAGCGGCGATCGGCGCGGCCGGTATGGGCACGCTCGGGGACCGGTTGCGGGCCGAGCTGCCCGACGCCCTGGCGGACGCGCTCGGGGTGCGCCGGCTGGCGCTCGCCGCCGACGCCGTTACCGCGTACGCCGGCGCGATCGGCCAGCGGCCCGGCGCCGTGGTCGCGGCCGGCACCGGCCTGATCGCCCTGGGCACGGATCTGACGCGGTGGCGGCGGGCCGACGGCTGGGGTCATCTGCTGGGGGACAGCGGCGGCGGCGCCTGGATCGGCCGGGCCGGCCTCGACGCGGCGATGCGCGCCCACGACGGTCGGCGCGGCGGATCGCCGGCACTGCTCGCCCGGCTGGAAGCGGTGTTCGGCCCGGCGCCAGGACTCCCCGGACTGCTCTATCCGCGTACCGACCGGCCTGCCGTACTGGCCTCGTTCGCTCCCGAGGTGGCCGGCTGCGCGGCGCACGACCCCGTCGCCGAGGGCATTCTCCGCGACGCCGCCGGACATATCGCGGAGGCCGCCGCCGCCGTGTGCCCGAGCCCGGGAACTGACGACGAGACGTGCGAAGTGGCGCTGACCGGTGGCCTGTTCCGGATGGGTGCCCCGTTGCTCGTACCTTTGCGCGAGGAGCTGGCCCGGCTGCTGCCGCATGCGCGAGCGGTCCCCGGTTCGGGTGATCCACTGATCGGCTCCCTGCACATCGCGCGGGCCCTGGCCACCGGCGGTCTGCGCCTGCCGCACCATCCGACTCTGCTCAGCATTCCGTTGTCCGGATTGGACCAACCGGCCGCCGGTGACGTGACAGAGCAGGGCAGTTGACCGGTAAGCCACCCATCGGATAAATACGGACATACAACGCGCGACCGGACCCTCCCCGCGCAGCGGGGTACCCAAAACCAGTAGCATGCGGCGCCATGAGCACCCCCACTGGGCCCGCTTCCGGCCTGCCTGTACGAATGCCGCGACCTCGCCAGTCCGGACGGCACCGCCGCCCGGAGCCCGTGGTCGCACCTGAGGGCGCCGCCGCGCTCGTTCTCGCCGTTCCCGGTACCCCCTCCTCGGCCAGCCGCAGTCTGGCCGAGGAGGTCATCAGCATCGCCCGCTCCGAGCTGCCCGGCCTGAACGCCGTGATCGGCTACCTCGACGGTGACGATGCCGAGTTCCCGACCCTTGTCTCCGCTCTCGCGCACTGCGCCGCCGAGCGCACCGCGCGCTTCGAGCAGGCGACGGCCGCCGGGCGCGAGGTCGCTCCGCCAGAGGGTCCGGCCGCCGTCGTGGTGCCGCTGCTCGCGGGACCGGACAGCGCCCTTGTGCAGCGGATAGGCCAAGCGATCACGGACAGCCGGGCACCGGCCGAGCTGACCGATGTGCTCGGCCCGCACCCGCTTCTCGCCGAGGCGCTGCACGTACGGCTCTCCGAGGCGGGTCTCGCCCGTGCGGACCGGGCCAGGCTGTTCACGGTGGCCACCGCCGCCGACGGAATCGTGCTGGCCACGGTGGGCGGTGAGGAGGCCGTGCAGGCGGCCGGGATCACCGGCATGCTGCTGGCCGCGCGGCTCGCGGTGCCCGTGATGGCCGCAGCACTCGACGTCGAGGGTTCCGTCGCGTCGATTGCCACGCAGCTGAAGGACTCCGGCTCGCTCCAGCTGGCGGTCGCGCCGTACCTGGTGGGTCCCGAGGTGGCCGAGGGGCTGCTGGACTCCGCGGTCAAGGAAGCGGGCTGCGCGGCGGCCGAGCCGCTCGGCGCCTACCCGGCGATCGGCAAGCTGGTGATGTCGATGTACACGACGGCGCTCGGCATCGCTCCCCCGGTGGCCCAGGGGGCGTCGGCCCACTGATCCGTTACGGGCCCCACCCGCTCTTCGGACGGGTGGGGCCCGTAACGGCTCGCCACCTGCGCGAACGGGCCGCTCAGGCGAAGACCACACAGGAGGCCGCAGGAGCCTCCAGGGAGCCTTCCTGGACCGGGATGCCGGTCGCCTGGTCCACGGCGAACCAGGCGACGTTCCCGGACCGCTCGTTGGCCGCGTACAGCCGTCGCCCGGTGGGGTCGAGGGCGAGGTCGCGCGGCCAGCGCCCGCCGCAGCTCACCGTGGTGACCAGGGACGCCTTCTCGCCGGAGGCGTCGAGGCCGAGCACCGAAATGCTGTCGTGCCCTCGGTTGGCCACCCAGAGGAAACGGCCGTCGTGCGAGACGACGACCTCGGACGCGTAGCTCGCCGAGGCGCTGTCCCCGGTCGCCTCCGGCGGCAGCACCGGCGTCTCGTCGACCGTTTCGAGTACCCCGGCGACGGCGTCCCACCGGCACACCGTGACCGTGGGTTCGAGCTCGTTGAGCACGTAGGCGTGAGCGCCATCGGGGTGGAAGGCGAGGTGGCGCGGTCCGGTGCCGGGCCGCAGCACCGTCTCTCCGTGCAGGCGCAGCACCCCGGTGTCCGGGTCGAGCGCGCAGACCCGCACCGAATCGGTTCCGAGGTCGACGCTGAGCACCCAGCTCCCCGAGGGGTCGGGGAGTACCTGGTGGGCGTGCGGGCTCTCCTGCCGGGAGGCGTCCGGGCCGCCGCCCTCGTGCCGGAGCACACTGCCGGCGGCGCCGGGTGAACCGTCCGCGCCCACGGGCAGCACGGTGACGCTGCCGGAGCCGTAGTTGGCGGTGAGCAGCCGGCCGCCCGCGAGGGCGAGGTGCGTGGGGCCGTCTCCTTCCACCGGCCGCAGAGCGCCGATCGGCCTCGGTATGTCCTGGGTGACGTCGAGGGCGGCGACCGCTCCCGGCTCGGTCTCGCTGACCGCGTACAGGACCGCGCCGCCGGGCCCGCCGCCCCGGCCCAGCACGAGGTACGAGGGGTCGGGGACGGCGTCCGTCGCGCCGAGGACGGTGAGCGCCCCGGTCTCCCGGTCCACGGCGGCAGCGGTGATTCCCCGCCCGCCCGCCGAGGTGAACGACCCGATGAATGCCCGTCCGGCACCGTTGCTGCTGTCCACCGCACTGCCTTTCTCCGCCGACTGATCACGACGGAGGGGACCGTCGCGATCTTCCGCGGCGACGGTAGCAGTGCGACCGACTGGTCTGGACCAAGGGTGCGGTGTCAGGCCGCGGCGAGCGGGGCCGCCGGCCGGCCGTGCAGCGGCGTGGCCAGTTCTGCCAGCGCGCGCTCCAGGCCGTGCAGGTGGGCGAGGGCGGGTCCGGCTTCGGCGGCGTGCGCCGGGAGCCCGACGGCGAGCGGGGTACGGGCCCGCCGCCCGGACACCGTCAGCGTTTCCACCGCGCTCTCTACGCGCCAGCAGGCGGCGGCGAGCCGGGCGTCGTGCGAGGCTTCCGGATCGGCGGCGACGGAGGCCAGGCCGCGCACCTCGCGTGCGCAGTCGTCGAGCAGCGCGAGCACCTGCCGCGCCCGGCCCTTGCGGGCCCTCATCGGGTTGAGCGGATGCACCAGCGGGGCCAGCGACAGGCGGACCCGGCCGAGGATCGCCTCCAGTTCGGCGACGTGCCGGGGCGGGTCGGCCTCCTCGCTTCCCGCGAGCCGGGCGGCGGCCTCCGCCGTGCAGGTGTGAACACAGCGCAGCGCCCGCTCCACCCACGCCTCGGTCACCGAGTGGGTGGTCACCGGCAGCACGAACAGCACCGCCAGTACGGCACCGAGCGCCCCGGCGGCCGTCTCGGCGACCCGAAGCACGAGCAGCCCCGCGTCGAGCACGCCGAGCAGCCCGTACAGCATGCTCGCCATCACGGTCACGGCCAGCATCATCCAGGTGTAGGAGACGGCGGCGGTGTAGAAGATCCCGAACACGCCCAGTGCCACGACCACGGCGGCCACGACCGGATCGTGGTGCAGCGGAACGGCCACGGCGAAGCCCAGCCCGATCCCGAGCACCGTCCCCAGCGTGCGCCTGAACCCGCGTACGACGGTCTCGCCGCGCGAGGTCGTGGCCACGAACACCCACCACGTGGCGCCGACCGCCCAGTACCACCGCTGGTCGGAGAGCAACTGCCCCACGGCGAGCGCGAACCCCGCGCCGAGCATCGCCTGCACGGCCTGTCGCGTCGTGATCCGCCCCAGCCCCCTCGCCCCAGCAGGGAGGCCGACGGCCACGGGGGCGGCGATCCGGCGCTCGTAGCACCACGCCCCGAACCGCACCAGCGACGACGTGGCGAGCGACAGCAGCACGGCCGCGTACAGCTCGGGGAGCTGCCCGGGCACGGTGTGCAGGAACTGGGCGGCGAAGTAGGCCATGAAGGCGAACACACCCAGCGAGTGCCCGCGCGGCCCCCACCGCCGCGCGTAGACCCCCGCCCCGACGACGGCGAGGAACGCCAGGTCACGTGCGACGGGCACATCGTGCAGCACGGCGGCCAGGGTGAGGACCGGGAGGCCGACGACGGGGAGCAGCGCGGTCGTCGTCGCCTGCCCGCGCACCGTCGGGTCGGTCACCGTGAACAGGGCGAGCAGCGCGGCCAGGCCGCCGGTGATGGCCGCCACCAGCGAGTGCCCGGCCGCTCCGCACAGCGCGACGGCGAGCCCGATGCCGAGCACGGCCCGGGACGCGAAGCGCAGCCGTACCAGCCCCGGGTCCTGCGCGACGAACACCCTCTTCAGCAAGTTGCCCCGCCCCTTACATACACAGATCGGTCCGGACATGAGAAAGGCGCCGCAGAGATCCCCGGGGGGCCCGCAGCGCCGTCGCGGAGCCATCTCAGCACCTGTGAGGCTGTTGGTTCAACCGGGGCCGTTCGATGTGTACCAATGGCACAGCACAACTCTGCATCACCGGCCACAGCCAAGCCAACGGCCCACCCTCACCGTGCCACCGGCGCAAGAGGGATGACCACCGGCCATAGGGCCGCCACGTGAGGGCCGGCCCTCCGCGGGGCCCAGCGACGGGGGCTTCCGGGACGGTATGGACACGGCGACTTGACATGACTACGCTCACCCTTGGTCTAGACCGCAGAACTCTCCGGACATCACCCCACATCTCCAGGAGCTACGTATGCGCAGAAGGATCACTTCCTTACTGGCCGGGCTCGGCCTCGCCGGGGCGGCACTGTTCGCCACCTCCGGCAGCGCCCAGAGCCACGGCTACACCGACTCCCCCATCAGCCGTCAGCAGCTCTGCGGGATCGGCACCGTCAAGCACTGCGGGCAGATCCAGTGGGAGCCCCCGAGCGTCGAGGGCCCCAAGGGCTTCCCCACCCGCGGACCCGCCGACGGCCACATCTGCTCGGGCGGAATCGGCCGGTTCTCCGAGCTCGACGACCCGCGGGGCGGCGCCTGGCCCGCCACCCAGGTCACCGCGGGGCAGAACTACACGTTCAACTGGCGGATCGAGGCCCGGCACGCCACGACCGACTTCCGGTACTACATCACCAAGGACGGCTACGACCCGGCCCAGCCGCTCACCCGGGCCGACCTGGAGCCGCAGCCGTTCCTCACCGTGCCCTTCGGCGGCAAGCTGCCCGGCTCGACCGTGAGCCACTCGGGCGTACTGCCGCAGAAGTCCGGCAAGCACCTCATCCTCGGCGTCTGGACGATCTCCGACACCGGGAACGCCTTCTACGCCTGCTCCGACGTGCAGTTCTGACGTCCCGCCGCCGCCCCGGCCACCGGCGGGCACGGGGCGGCGGCCGCTGCGCCATTGGTACAGTCGCTGCCCCGACAGACGTACCAGGAAGAGGCCGGCGGACCATGGCGGTGGACGCGCTCGACACCCGTATCCTGCGGCTGCTCATCGAACAGCCGCACACCAGCGTGCGGGAGTACGCGCGGATCCTCTCCATCGCCCGGGGCACCCTCCAGGCCCGCATCGACCGGCTGGAACGGGACGGCGTGATCACCGGCAGCGGGCCGGTCCTCTCCCCCGCCGCGCTCGGCCACCCGGTGCTCGCCTTCGTGCACCTGGAGGTCACGCAGGGACATCTCGACGACGTGGGCGAGGCGCTCGCCGCCGTGCCCGAGATCGTCGAGGCCTTCTCCACCACGGGCGGCGGCGACCTGCTGACCCGGGTGGTGGCCCGGGACAACGGCCATCTGGAGGATGTGATCCAGCAGTTGATCCAGCTGCCGGGCGTGGTCAGGACCAGCACCGAGGTCGCTCTGCGGGAGCGCGTGCCGCACCGGCTGCTGCCCCTGGTCGAATCGGTGGGCCGGGCGGCCGCGGGTGGCACGGGGTGATCAACGGCTGACAGCATGGCCACCATGAACTCGTCACACGCACAGCCCCCTTCGGTCCTCTTCGACCTGGACGGGACCCTCGTCGACAGCGAGCCGAACGCCTACGAGTCGATACGGCGGCTGCTTGAGCGGTACGGGGTACCGGACTTCACCTGGGAGCAGAACGCCCGGTTCATCGGAATCAGCAACCCCGAGGCGCTGGCCGTGCTGCGCACCGAATACGGCATCGACGCCTCCGTCGACGAGCTGGTGGCGGGTCAGGAAGCCATCTACCTGGAGCTGGCGCGCGGCTCGACCGAGGCCTTTCCCGAGATGCGGAAGTTCGTGGCGGCGCTGCACGCGCGCGGCGTCGCCATGGCGGTGGCCTCGGGTTCCTCGCCGGCCGCGATAGAAGCCGTACTGAAGGGCACCGGCCTCGACGCGTACCTCACCGAGTACGTGTCCGCCGAGGAGGTGGCGCACGGGAAGCCGGCGCCGGATGTCTTCCTGGAGGCCGCCCGGCGCCTCGGCGTCCGGCCGGCCGGCTGCGTGGTGGTGGAGGACGCCCCGCCGGGCGCCGCGGCGGCTCGGGCGGCGGGCATGCGCTGCATCGCGGTCCCCTACGTCCGGGCGACGGCCGGTGACCCCGCGTTCGCGGCGGCGGACCTGCTCTTCCCCGGCGGCCAGGGCGAGTTCAGCGCGCAGGCCGCCTGCGCGTGGCTGTTCGCCTGATCCGTGCCGATGCCGCCCGACGGTCGTCCGGAGGCCGCGCGCCGGATACCCTGATCTTGCTGCGTGTCCCCCACCCCGTCAGTTCCCGATGAGGTCGCAGCCGCGGCAGTCGAAGCGGTCCTCGGCCCAAAACTCGAGATAGGTGTGCGCAGGTGCTGGTTGCTGGTCGGTACCGATTGATATCCGCCATCGGTCGTGGCGGGATGGGCGAGGTCTGGCGCGCCACGGACGAGGTCCTCGGCAGGTCCGTCGCCGTGAAGCTGCTGCTGGGTGAGCATGCGGACGAGTCGGCCACCGCGCGCTTCCGGCTGGAGGCCCAGACCGCGGCCCGGCTGAGCCATCCGCATCTGGTGGCCGTGTTCGACTTCGGGTCCTGGGAGGACCGGCTCTTCCTCGTGATGGAGCTGGTCGAGGGCCGGAGCCTGTCCGATCTGCTGCTGGCCCAGGAGCGGCTGGATCCGGAGCAGGTCGCCCGCATCGCGGGCCAGGCCGCCGCCGGACTGGCCGCCGCCCACCGGCAGGGCATCGTCCACCGGGACATCAAGCCCGGAAACCTGATGCTGGACGCGGAGGGTGCCGTCAAGATCGGCGACTTCGGCATCGCCCAGTTCGTCGACGATCCGTCCGCCGCGCTCACCACCACCGGCCACATCGTCGGCACGAGCCTCTATCTGGCTCCGGAGCGGGCGCTGGGCCGTACGGCGGACGCCGCCTCCGACATGTACTCCCTCGGCTGCGTGATCTACCAACTGCTGCTCGGCCAGCCGCCGTTCCGCTCCGACACCCCGACCGCCACCCTCTACCAGCACGTGGACACCCCGCCCGTCCCGCTGAGGCAGCGCGGGGTCGAGATGTCCGCCGCCTTCGACTCGTATCTGCTGGGGCTCCTCGCGAAGCAGCCCGAGGACCGGCCGACCGCCCAGCAGGTCGCCGACTGGTTCAGCGGCGAGGCCTGGCGGGGGCAGGCGCAGCCGCTGCCGATGTACCGGCCCACCCCGCAGCACACGGCGGCCGCGGCCTACCCGCCGGCGCACGCGCCCTCCTCCCCGGCGACGCGCCGGTCCGCACCCGGGTCAGCGGCCGGCCCCGGCCGTGCCTCCGCTTCCGGCTCCGGTGAGGACTCCGGCGCCCCGACGACCTACCGGCTGCCCCAGGCTGCCGCCGGACACGGGCGGCGCGCGGCGGGCCGGTCGAGGAACGCCCCGCGGCGCAGCACCCGTGAGGCGATAAGACGCCGCCCGAGAGTGGCCAGCGCCATCGCGGGCACGGTCGCCTTCCTCGCCGCCGTGTACCTGGGGATGAGCCTCTTCTCCCCCGACTCCAGTTCGGCCACCACCCCGGACGACGTCACCTCGACGAGCGGTGCGCAGTCACCGGCCCCCGACGACGAGGGCCGGTAGGGCCTGTCCCGCCCGATCCGCCGGACAGCTCCTGCTCCCGCCCGCTACCAGCGGCCGTGCACCGCCGCGCGGATCCTGCGGTCGTAGAGGTCCCGTACCGCGTCGAGCGTCCGCTGCGGGAGCGGCTCCAGCGCCGCAGCCGAGGCGTTGGCGCGGGCCTGCTCCATCGAACGGGCGCCGGGGATCACGCTGGTGACGCCCGGCTGCTGGATGATCCAGCGCAACGCGGTCTGCGCCGGCGTGGCTCCCTGGGGAGCGAGCCCGGCGAATTCGGCCGCGGCGGCCACCCCGGTCGCGTAGTCGACTCCGGAGAAGGTCTCGCCCTGGTCGAACGCCTCTCCGTTCCGGTTGTACGTGCGGTGGTCCCCCGGCGCGAAGACGGTGTCCCGCGTGTACTTGCCGGAGAGCAGCCCGGAGGCGAGCGGCACCCGCGCGACGATGCCGACACCGGCGGCACGCGCGGCCGGGAGCACCTCGTCCAGCGGCTTGAGGCGGAACGGGTTGAGGATGATCTGGACGCTCGCGACGCCGGGGCGGGCGATGGCGGTCAGCGCCTCGGCACAGGTCTCGACACTCACCCCGTAAGCGGCGATCCGCTCCTGCGCGACCAGGGTGTCGAGGGCGTCGTAGACCGCGTCCGAGGAGTAGACGGCGGTCGGCGGGCAGTGCAGCTGCACCAGGTCCAGGGTGTCGACGCCCAGGTTGGACCGCGAGCGGTCGTTCCAGGCACGGAAGTTGTCCAGGACGTAGTTCTCCGGCACCTGGTCGGCGCGCCGGCCCATCTTGGTCGCGACGAGGACCCGCGCGTCGGGGCGCTCCTTCAGATAGCGGCCGATGAGCTGTTCGCTGCGGCCGTCCCCGTACACGTCCGCGGTGTCGAAGAAGGTGACTCCGGACTCGACGGCCGCGTCGAGCACACCGAAGGCATCGGCCTCCCGCACCTCCCCCCAGTCCCCGCCGAGCTGCCAAGTACCCTGCCCGACGGCCGATACGTCCCGTCCTGTCCTGCCCAGTTCGCGCTGCTCCATGAGGATCATGTTACGTGGCCGCGCCGGCCGGCGGCGTGTCTCAGCCCGCGTCCCGACCGGGTCCGGAGAGCAGCCGCAGCTCGTCGTCGGTGAGCCGCAGGGCGGCAGCCGCCACGTTCTCGGTGAGGTGGTCGGGGTTGCCGGTGCCCGGGATGGCCAGTACGTACGGGCCGCGCTGGAGCGTCCAGGCCAGCCGGACCTGGGCGGGCGAGGCGTCGCGGGCCCCGGCGACGGCCGACACCACCTCGCTCGCGGCGGCCTCGGCGGCCCCGACCTCGTGGCCCTCGCCGGCGATGGCGTAGAACGGCACGAACGCGATGCCCCGCTCCCCGCAGATCCGGAGCACCTCGTCGGAGTCCGCGCGGCGAGTGGCTATGCCGTAGCGGTTCTGCACGCAGACGACCGGGGCGATGGGCAGCGCCTCGGCGATCTGGTCGGCCCCCACGTTGGAGAGCCCCAGGTGCCGGATGAGCCCTTCCTCGCGCAGTTCGGCCAGGGCGCCGAACCTGTCCGCGATGGAGGCGGGCCCGTTCATGCGGAGGTTCACCACGTCGAGATGGCCGCGCCCGAGCTGGCGGAGGTTCTCCTCGACCTGGCCGCGCAGGTCCTCGGGCCGGGCCCAGTCCAGCCAGTCGCCGGAGGGTCCCCGGCCGGGGCCGACCTTGGTGGTGATGACCAGGTCGTCCGGGTACGGGCCGAGCGCCCGGTTGATGAGCTCGTTGGCCGAGCACATCGGGGAGAAGTAGAAGGCCGCGGTGTCGATGTGGTTCACGCCGAGGTCCACGGCACGGCGGAGCACGGCGATGGCGCGGTCCCGGTCGTGCGGGGTGCGGACGGTGGTGAGCGCCGCACCGTTCTGGGTCAGACGCATGGCGCCGAAGCCCATCCGGTTGACGGTCAGGTCGCCCAGCCGCCAGGTCCCGGCGGCCGCTGCGGTGATTGTTCCCGAAGTCATGTCTGTCGTCTTCCTCGTTGGCGGCGGGCCGGAGCCCACCACATGACGGTACGTCAGGAGCGCTTGCACAGTTGATCGAGAGGTGATACAGTAACGATGGAGATTCTCGTGGCAAGATCATTCGATGCGGGTGCATACTAAACCCCGCCCCGCGAATCTGTCCACCTCCTGGCGCGCTCCTCCGGCGCCCGGCTGTCGGCGCACCCTCGAACCTCTCACGCGAACCACCCCGCCAACTCCCCTTCCCCGCAGCGCGTTCACCGCACGTCTGCCGCGTGCCCGCTGTGCGTTCGCTGTGCGATCCCACCAGGGCGACTTGACCAGACTTGCCAACTCCCCTTGCAGCAGGCCCAGTTCGTTGACCCGTTCATGGTGACGTGTGAGTGTTCGGTCGCTCGATCACGGACACCACCTGGGCGGACGGCCGACGGCAGCCGCGCGGGAGGGGCGTCTCCCCACGCCGCTGCCCGTGATCGAGGTCCCCACGAACCGAGGAGCCTCGATGAAACGCAGACCGATGACGGCCGGGACAACCCTGGCCGTCCTCGCCGCGATGCTGGTCGCCACGAATGGCCAGTCAGCTTCCGCGGAACCGTCTCCACCCGCACCCACCCCGCTCGCCGCCGCCGTGTCTGCCGCCGACCGGGCGGCCGCCAGCGGCCTCGACGCCCTGGCGAAGGGACCCGAGGAGCGCTACGAGCGGCAGAACGTGACCCCCTGGATCAACGGGCTCTACTCGGTCGCCTACCAGCGCACCTACCGCGGACTTCCGGTCGTCGGCGGGGACGCCGTCGTGGTGGCCGACTCCAAGGGGCGGGTGCGCGGCGCACAGTCGGCGGTCTCCCGGCGCATCAACGTCCCCACCACCGCGACCGTCTCGGCCGCGAGGGCCGAGACCGCCGCACGCGGGAAGCTGAAGTCGGTGGAGCGGGTGGACAGCCACCGGCTGGTCGTCCGGGCCACCGGAAGGAAGTCCCAGCTCGCCTGGGAGACGGTGCTGACCGGCCGGACCGCGAAGGCGCCCAGCCATCTGCACGTCTTCGTCGACGCGGGCACCGGCGCGGTGCTAGACAGCTACGACGACGTCAAGGCCGGCACCGGCAACAGCCAGTGGAACGGGCCCTCCCCGCTGTCCATCAACACCACTTCCTCGGGGAGCAGTTACTCACTCCGCGACCCCGGCAGGCCGGGCCTGAGCTGCGCCGACTACAGCACCGGCGGCGTCTTCACCAAGTCCTCCGACTCCTGGGGCACCGGCAGTGCCTCCAGCAAGGAGACCGGCTGCGTCGACGTCATGTGGGCGGCCCAGCACGAGTGGGACATGCTGCGCGACTGGCTGGGGCGCAACGGCCACGACGGCAACGGCCGCAGCTGGCCCGTCAAGGTCGGACTGAACGACGTGAACGCCTACTGGGACGGCTCCACCGTCTCCATCGGCCACAACAACGCCAACCAGTGGATCGGCGCCATGGACGTCGTCGGCCACGAATTCGGCCACGGCATCGACCAGTACACACCCGGCGGCGCCAACAACGAGTCCGGACTCGGTGAGGCCACCGGCGACATCATGGGCGCGCTCACCGAGGCGTACACCAACGAGCCGGCCCCGTACGACGACCCCGACTACACCGTCGGCGAGAAGATCAACCTCGTGGGCAACGGGCCGATCCGCATCATGTACAACCCGGGCCAGATCGGTGACCCGAACTGCTACAGCTCCTCCATACCCAGCACCGAGGAGCACGCGGCGGCCGGTCCGCTCAACCACTGGTTCTACCTGCTGGCCGAGGGATCCAGCCCCGGCGGCGGCAAGCCGTCCAGCCCGACGTGCAACAGCTCCTCGGTCACCGGCGTGGGCATCCAGAGCGCCGGAAAGGTCTTCTACGGCGGCATGCTGCTCAAGACCAGCGGCATGACGTACAAGCGCTACCGCACGGCCACGCTCACCTCGGCCAGGACGCTGGACGCCACCTGTGTGCTGTTCAACCGGACGAAGGCGGCCTGGGACGCCGTCAGCGTGCCCGCGCAGAGCGGTGACCCGACCTGCACCCCGAGCGGCAACAACGACTTCTCCATGTCACTGGACCCGGCCACCGGCTCGGTGAAGCCGGGCAGTTCGGTGACGGCGACGGTCAGGACGACCGTCAGCTCCGGCGGCGCGCAGACGGTGAACCTGTCCGCGACCGGTCAGCCGAGCGGGGTGTCCGTCTCCTTCAGCCCGTCCGCCGTGCAGTCGGGCGCGACCTCGGCCATGACCGTCTCGACGACCTCGGCCGCGGCGCCCGGGACCTACACGCTCACCGTGAAGGGCTCAGGCACCCAGGAACACACCGCGCAGTACACGCTGACCGTCAACAACGGCGGTGGCACACCGGGGGGCACGCCGCCCGACATCAGCGTCGCCAACGTGCAGGCGCACCTCTCGCAGCTCAGCACCATCGCCTCGCAGAACGGCGGCAACCGCCGGGCCGGCAGCGCCGGGTACACCGCCTCACTCGCCTATGTGAAGGGCAAGCTCCAGGCGGCCGGTTACACCGTGAGCGAGCAGACCTGCGGCAGCTGCACCTACGCGGGCAAGAACCTCATCGCGGACTGGCCGGGCGGTCCGGCTGACAAAACCGTGATGTTCGGCGCCCACCTGGACAGCGTCAGCGCCGGGCCCGGGATCAATGACAACGGCTCCGGCTCAGCCACCCTGCTGGAGAACGCCCTCGCGCTGGCCCAGCAGAACCCGACGATGACCAAGCACGTCCGCTTCGCCTGGTGGAACGGCGAGGAGCAGGGTCTGCAGGGCTCCCAGTACTACGTCGGCCAGCTCACCGCCGCCCAGCGCGCGGCCATCAGCGCGTACTACAACTTCGACATGATCGCCTCCACCAACGGCGGTTACTTCATCAACAACCTCAACTCGGCCGCCTCGGCCCCGATGAAGGAGTACTGGGCCTCGCTCGGCCTCGCCCCGGAGGAGAACGTCGAGGGCCAGGGCCGCTCCGACGACTACTCCTTCCAGCAGGGCGGGATCGCCACCTCGGGCTACGCGACCGGCGCGAGCGACACGAAGACCTCGGCGCAGGCCGCCAAGTGGGGCGGAACGGCCGGCCGTTCGTACGATCCGTGCTATCACCAGTCGTGCGACACCACCACCAACATCAACGCGACCGCGCTCGACCGCAGCGCCGACGGCGTCGCCTACACGGTGTGGAAGACGGCGGTCGGCACCACCGCACCCGCCGACGACTTCTCCGTCTCGGTGAACCCGGTGTCCGGCAGCGTCCAGCCGGGCGCCTCGGTGACCGCGACCGTGTCCACGGCCACCACCAGCGGTTCCGGACAGAGCGTCCGCCTGACCGCCTCCGGCGCACCGAGCGGGGTCACCGTCTCCTTCGCCCCGGCGACCGTGCAGTCGGGATCGTCCTCGACGATGACCGTATCGGCGGGGGCCCAGGCCACCGCGGGCACGTACACGCTCACGGTGACCGCCGCGGGCACCGCCACCCACACCACCACCTACTCGCTGGTCGTCGGCGGCGGCGGCAACTGCCAGGCGCGGCAGGTCGTGGCCAACGGCGGCTTCGAGAACGGCACGGCGCCATGGACCCAGACGGACGGGGTCATCAACAACCGGACGTCGGAGAAGCCTGCACACACGGGCTCCTACCAGGCCTGGCTCGGCGGCTGGGGCAGCACCCACAGTGACAGCGCCTCGCAGTCACTGACCGTCCCTGCGGGCTGCTCGACGTACAGGCTGTCGTTCTTCCTGCGCACCGACACCGACGAGTCGGCGGGGGACGCGACGGCCTACGACACGTTCACCGTCAAGCTGGGGACGCGCACGCTGGCCACGTACTCGAATCTCGACGCGAGCAGCGGGTACGTCCAGCAGAGCTTCGACGTCGGCTCCGCCTCGGGACAGACGGTCACGCTGGGGTTCACCAGTAAGGAGGACGCCTACCTGCAGACCAGCTTCGTCGTGGACGATGTCGCGCTCGACGTGAGCTGATCCGGGATCAGGGGGCCGGGGGCGGGGCGTGGACGACACGCCCCGCCTTCGGCGTTGCGGCGGCCCGCCCGGTCCGGCGTCGCGAGGGGTCACGGCCCCGGCCCGGCGGCTCAGCGGACCACTGCGGCAAGCCTGCGGACGAAGTCCTCGGTCTCGGGGCGGCCGGCGCCACGGGCCGCCAGCCTGCCGTGCAGTCCGCGAAGTTCCTGGCCGAGCAGGGTCGAGGGAGTCACCTCGGTGGTGTCGAGCACCGGGGCGGCCACGGCCTGGGCCGCCGACAGGTCGCCCGCGCAGGCGTGGGCGTCGGCCATCCGGGCCAGGAACAGCATCCGGGCCGACAGCATGCCGGGAGGCAGCAGTCCGAGTGCGGTGCCGATCGCCCCGACCGCGCGCAGGGCGAACCGGCGGTCCCCGGTGGCCGCCGCGAGATCGCGCAGCGCACCGGCGGCGCCCGACTCCACCCGCAGCCGCACCGAGGCCACGGAGAGCCAGGGTGCCTCCGTCTCGTCCCGCTCCTCGACGCGGTCCAGCTGGGACCAGGCACGGTCGATGTGCCTCAGGGTCCGCACGGCGTCCCCTCGGACCGCGTGTCCGCGTGCCTGGTACAGGTCGCTCAGGGCCCCCGCCCAGGGCCGGCCCGCCGCGGCCTGCCCGATGGCCCCGCCGTACGCCAGCGCCGACGGCCCGTCACCCTCCAGCCGGGCCAGGGTGCTCATGTCGCTCAGGGCGGCGACCTCGGTCCCCACATGACCGGCCATCGCGGACCAGAGCAGCGAGCGGTCGAGCCAGGCCATCGCGGTGCCGTTGCGGCCCCACAGCAGCCGCAGACAGCCGGCCGACTGGGCGTACTCGGCTGCCAGCGGGGCGAGTTGTTGCTGGTAGGGGGCCGAGGGCAACACCATCCACCGCAGCATGGCGTGCAGTGTGCGCTCGACGACCGCGGTCGCTCCCGGCCAGCCGCGCTCCTCGTCGGCGCGCAGGCAGACAGCCAGCAGGGCGGTCAGCGCGTGCATGGTCTCGGTGTCCAGCGCGGGGTGGGCGGAGGCATCCGGGCCCAGGGCGCAGAAGGCGGAGTGCAGTTCGGCGACATCGGCCAGCGCGGGAACGGCGCAGCCGTCCCGGCCGTGCACCGGGCAGGCCAGACCGTACGCCGGCAGGCGGGTGGGCAGCGCGGTTCCCGGTGGCAGCATCGAGAGGAGCGCGCCACCGGCGGGCTCACCGGGCAGCGGGCCCCGGCGCACCGGGGCAGCCGGGGGCGGGCCGCCGGCCGTCCCGCCCGTGGCCGACGCGGCCTCCCGCGCCTCGGCGGCCTCGCAGGCGGCCAGCAGGTCGCCGCCCGCCATCAGCAGGTCGTCCAGCCTGCGGGCCAGGGGAAGCGGCGTACGGCGGCTGCCGTGTTCGAGTTTGCTGATGGCGGTGTGGTCGTAGCCGACCCGGGCGCCCACCTGAGCCTGCGTCAGCCCGGCCCGCCTCCGCCACCGGCGCAACCGGAGACCGAAGGATCTCCAGGCCTCCGCGCCACCGGGCCCGGCCGGCGCGGAGCCCGTCACCCCGCTCACCGCAACCACCATCGCGCCTGGTCAAGGGCGCCGCGCGTGCCACGCTCACGGCTCATGTCCCGGAGGATAGCGAGCACTCGCACCCGCTGTCCCCGGGTCGTCGGCAAGATGTCCGGTAACAGGCGCGGTGACCTCGGGTGCGCAGATCCTCCGCCCCGCCCCGGGCCCCTCCGGGCGGCACCGCGTTGCGGTGGCAACGGCGCGCGCCGCTTCAGTCACTCCATGTGTACGCACCATCATCACCTGAATCGACGCTGCGTCAGGCCTGCGGCGCCAAAGCCGCGAAGGCGTGCCGAACCCGGTCAACCGCGAGATATCCGTCATCAACTCTTGTTCTCAATGACGCCTTACCAAGCGGGTGTTGCACACCTATTGACGTGCAGGGAACGAAGGCAGAAGTATCCCTATCGGTCGGAGAGAGCGCTCTCCGACTTCGTGTCGTGCACCCGTACCGCGACTCAGGAGACTTCCTCATGTACGCACCCCCCGTGTTCCACAGACCCTTGGCCTCGACCGGAAGAAGACGTACCGGCGTGCTGACCGCCGTCGCCGGCCTCGTCGTCTCGCTCCTGGCCTTCGTCCCCTCGACCCCGGCGGACGCAGCGCCCTCGCTGCTCTCGCAGGGCAAGACGGTGACCGCCTCCAGCCAGGAGAACTACGGAACGCCGGCCGCCTCCGCCGTGGACGGCGACAACGGCACCCGCTGGTCGAGCGCCGCCTCCGACCCCCAGTGGATCGAGGTCGACCTGGGCTCCGCCGCCTCGGTCAGCCAGATCGCCCTGAAGTGGGAAACCGCCTATGCCAAGAGCTACAAGATCGAGTTCTCCACGGACGACAGCAACTGGAACACCGCCTACTCGACCGCCACCGGCCCCGGCGGGAACGAGACCCTGAACGTCTCCGGCACCGCCCGCTACGTCAGGCTGACGGGCACCACGCGAGCCACCCAGTACGGCTACTCGCTCTGGGAGTTCCAGGTCTTCGGCACCACCGGCGGCGGAGGCGGCCCGCAGATTCCCGGCGGCGGCGACCTCGGCCCCAACGTGCTCGTCTTCGACCCCTCGATGCCCAACATCCAGGCCAAGGTCGACGAGATCTTCAAGAAGCAGGAGTCGGCGCAGTTCGGCGACGGCCGCTACGCGCTGATGTTCAAGCCGGGCACGTACAACAACCTCAACGCGCAGATCGGGTTCTACACCTCGATCGCCGGTCTCGGTCTCAAGCCCGACGACACCACCTTCAACGGTGATGTGACCGTGGACGCGGGCTGGTTCAACGGCAACGCCACCCAGAACTTCTGGCGTTCGGCGGAGAACCTGGCGCTCAACCCGGTCAGCGGCACCGACCGCTGGGCCGTCTCGCAGGCCGCCCCGTTCCGCCGGATGCACGTCAAGGGCGGACTCAACCTGGCCCCCGACGGCTACGGCTGGGCGAGCGGCGGGTACATCGCCGACAGCAAGATCGACGGCCAGGTCGGCCCCTACTCGCAGCAGCAGTGGTACACCCGCGACAGCTCGATCGGCAGCTGGGGCAACGGCGTCTGGAACATGACGTTCTCCGGCGTCGAGGGCGCCCCCGCACAGAGCTTCCCCAACCCCCCGTACACCACGCTCGACACCACCACCGTCTCGCGTGAGAAGCCGTTCCTCTACCTGGACGGCAACGACTACAAGGTGTTCGTCCCCGCCAAGCGCACCAACGCACGCGGTGTCTCGTGGAACGGCACGCCGCAGGGCAGCTCCATCCCGCTGAGCCAGTTCTACGTGGTCAAGCCCGGCGCCTCGGCCGCCACCATCAACGCGGCCGTGCAGCAGGGCCTGCACCTGCTGTTCACGCCCGGTGTGTACCACGTGAACCAGACGATCAACATCGACCGCGCCAACACGGTCGTCCTGGGCCTCGGTCTCGCCACGATCATCCCGGACAACGGGGTCACCGCGATCAAGGTCGGTGACGTGGACGGCGTGAAGCTCGCCGGCCTGCTCGTCGACGCCGGTCCGCAGAACTCCCAGGTACTGGTCCAGGTCGGCCCCGACGGCGCCTCGGCCGACCACTCGGCGAACCCGACCACCGTCCAGGACGTGTTCGTCCGGGTCGGCGGCGCGGGCGCCGGCAAGGCCACCACCGCCATGGTGATCAACAACGACGACACCATCGTCGACCACACCTGGCTGTGGCGCGCCGACCACGGCGAGGGGGTCGGCTGGGAGACCAACCGCTCCGACTACGGCCTCCAGGTCAACGGCGACGACGTCCTGGCGACCGGGCTGTTCGTCGAACACTTCAACAAGTACGACGTGCGCTGGTCCGGCGAGCGGGGCAAGACGATCTTCTTCCAGAACGAGAAGTCGTACGACGCCCCCAACCAGGCCGCCGTCCAGAACGGCAGCACCAAGGGGTACGCGGCCTACAAGGTCGACGACTCCGTCACCACCCACGAAGGGTGGGGCCTGGGCAGCTACTGCTACTACAACGTGGACCCGACGATCGTCCAGGGCCACGGCTTCGAGGCTCCGGTGAAGCCCGGAGTGAAGTTCCACGACCTGCTCGTCGTCTCGCTCGGCGGCCAGGGACAGTACGAACACGTCATCAACAACACCGGAGCGCCCACGTCGGGGACGTCCACCGTCCCGTCCAACGTGGTGTCCTTCCCGTGACACCGCTCATGAGGTGAACGAACGGCGCGGGGCCAGGCAGCTGCTGCCGGGCCCCGCGTCGCCGTCGGTGCGGGCCCTATCCGGGTGGCGGCTCCGGCCGACCGAGTGTCTGCTCGGACCAGATCACCTTGCCGCGCGCGGTGTACCTGGTGCCCCAGCGCTCCGCGAACTGGGCGACGAGGAACAGTCCTCGTCCGCCCTCGTCGGTCGTCGCGGCGTAGCGCAGATGCGGTGAGGTGCTGCTGCAGTCCGCCACCTCGCAGATCAGCGCCCGGTCGTACAGCAGACGCACGGTGATGGGCTCGGAGCCGTAGCGGATCGCGTTGGTGACCAGCTCGCTGAGGATCAGCTCGGTGACGAAACCCTCCTCGTCGAGCCCCTGGTCGGTGAGCCACCGAGTGGCCTCCTTACGGACGCCGGAGACGGCCGAGGCGTCCGGTGCCACCTCCCACTGCACGCGCCGGGCCGGGTCCAGAGTGCGGGTGCGGGCCACCAGCAGGGCCACGTCGTCGCCCGGCCGGGTGGGCAGCATGGTCTCCAGAACGTCGTCGCAGGTCTCCTCCGGCGTGCGGTCGCGGTCGGCCAGGGCCTGGCGCAGCTGCTCCAGGCCCTCGTCGATGTCCCGGTCCCGCCGCTCGATCAGGCCGTCCGTGTACATGACCAGCCGGCTTCCCTCGGGTACTTCCAGCTCGACCGTCTCGAAGGGCATCCCGCCGATCCCGAGCGGCAGACCGGCCGGGATCTCGGGGAACTCGACGGTGCCGTCGGGCAGCACGAGGGCGGGTCCGGGGTGGCCGGCCCTGGCCATCGAGCAGCGCCCCGTGACCGCGTCGTAGATGGCGTACAGGCAGGTGGCGCCGGTGACCGCGACGCCGTCGTCGGCCTGCTCGTCCTGGTCGATGCGGGCGACGAGTTCGTCGAGGTGCCCCAGGAGTTCGTCGGGCGGCAGGTCCAGCGTGGAGAAGTTGTGCACCGTGGTGCGCAGCCGGCCCATGGTGGCGGCGGCGTGCAGTCCGTGCCCGACGACGTCGCCCACGACGAGGGCGACCCGCGCGCCGGACAGCGGGATCACATCGAACCAGTCCCCGCCGACCCCGGCCTGCGCCGGGAGGTAGCGGAAGGCGACGTCCAGGGCGTTCTGCTCGGGAACACCGCGCGGGAGCAGGCTGCGCTGGAGCGTCACGGCCATCTCGTGCTCGCGGGTGTAGCGCCGGGCGTTGTCGACGCTGACGGCCGCGCGGGCCACCAGTTCCTCGGCGAAGGACAGGTCCTCGGCGCCGAAGGGCTCCTCGTTCTCCGCGCGCCAGAAGTTGGCCATGCCGAGGATGACACCGCGCGCGTGCAGCGGTACGGAGAGCAGCGAGTGGAATCCGTACTCCAGGATTCTGGCGGACTGCTCCGGGTCGGCCTGCCGCCACTGCTCGGACGCGGTCAGGTCGGGCACCAGCCAGGTGTGGCCCGCGCTGCTGCCGATGCCCTCGGCCTCGGTGGGGACGAACCCGATGACGCGGCCGAGCGGGTAGAGGGGGTGGTCCGCGCCGGTGCCGCAGACGGCGGTGCGTCGTACGTTTATCGCCTCGCCGGAGGGCGGCTCCGGTTCCTCCCCGCGCAGCACCGCGTCCGCGAGGTCGACCGTCGCGCAGTCGGCGAATCCGGGGGCGGAGACCTCCGCGAGTTCCCGTGCGGTCGTGGTGACGTCCAGGGTGGTGCCGATCCGTGCGCCGGCGCGGTACAGGAGCGTCAGGCGCTCCCGCACGGTCTCCGCCCTGCCGGTGACGACCCGCAGTTCCGTGGTGTCGCGCAGGGTCGCCACGACGCCCGGGGGGCCGCCGCGTTCAGCCGTCGGGCGGAGGTTGATGGCGAGCAGCCGGTTCCCGGCCGGTCGCACCTCGTCCGTGGCGGCCCGGCCGGAGGCCAGCAGTTCGGCGGTGCGCGGCTCCAGCCCCAGCTCCGTGACGGCGCGTCCCTCCGCGTCGGCGGGCAGGCCGAGGAGTCTTCGCGCCTCGTCGTTGGCGAGCACCAGCCGGTGTTCGGCGCCGATGATGAGGACGCCCTCGCGGACCGAGTGCAACACCGCGTCGTGGTGCTCGTACATCCGGGTCATCTCGGCCGGGCCGAGGCCGTGTGTCTGGCGGCCCAGCCGACGGCTCACCAGGGCGGCGGCGCCCGTCGTGAGGACCAGCGCGCCCACCGCGGTGCCGATGGCGAAGGGGATGCTCGGTTCGGCGACGGCGTTCACGGTCTCGACCGTGATGCCCACGGACACCAGCCCGGCGACCGATCCGTTGTGGCGCAGGACCGGGGCCAGCGAGACGACGGCGGGGCCGCGGCTCGTCGTGAAGGTCCGGGTGAAGGCGCGGCCGTCCAGGGCTTCCTTGTACGGGCCGATGATGTGCTTGCCGATCATTTCGCGGTCGGGGTGGGTGTAGCGGATCCCATTGGTCCCGGCGACCACGATGGACTCCACCCCGGTGCGCTCCCGGACCCTCTCCGCGAGCGGTTGCAGTACGGCGGTGGGGTTTCTGCTGTCCAGCGCCGCAGCGGTGCCGGGTGCGTTGGCGAAGGACTGCGCCACGCCCATCGAACGGGCCTCGGCCTCGTGCGCGCTGTCGCGCCGGCCCTGGAGCACCAGTGAGAGGACCGCCGCCGCCACGAGCAGCAGCACGATCCCCAGTGTCATGAAGAAGACCTGCCCGGCCACGGTGCGAGCGCTGGACAGAGCGCGCAGTGTCCGGCCGGCCGAGCGCCGTTTCACGTCCGGTCCGGATGGCGCACGCCGCTGACCGCCCGGACGTCCGCCATCGTGCCGACGCGGCCGCCGGGCGGAGCGGTGAAACCACGCCCGGAACCGACCTGTACCACCCACATATTCAGGTTTAACACGGATTGCCGGGGTCGGAATGCGGAGCGGGCGCGCCGTGCGGGGCCGGGATCCTGCCCGGGACCCGGTGGGTCGTTCCGATCGGGTGACGCGGGCCGGTGCCGGTGCGCGCCCGTGCTCCGGCACCGGCGGCGGCCGGGCATGATCCGGAAATGGTGCCTGTGTTCCTGACCAAGGCGGTCGAGCTGCTGCTCGGCCGGGAAGGCCGTTCGCTCCACCTGAAGGCGGTGGGCTGGGCGACGGTGGTCCTCGCCCTGACCGTGCTCGCCGGCTCCTGGGCGGTGCTCGTGGCGGAACAGCACGCCGGGCGCGCCACCATCACCAGCTATCCCCGGGCGCTGTGGTGGTCCGCGGAGACCGCGACGACCGTCGGGTACGGCGACTTCTATCCGGTGACGCTGTGGGGCCGGATCGTCGCCGTCGTGGTGATGGGCGTGGGCATCACCACGTACGGAATGGTCACGGCGGCGCTCGCCACCTGGTTCGTGGGGCATGAACAAAAGCGCCGTCACCGGCTCGCCGCCTCGGCGGAGCAGACCGCGCGCCATGTCCGCGAGGAGACCGCTCGGCTGCTGCACGAACGCTTCGACCGGATCGAGCGGCTGCTCGCCGACGCGGGCCACGGACCACCGGAGTAGGCCCGGCGCCGGTCACGGAACGCGATCACGCGCCCCCGGGGGTGTGAACGGCGCACCGCCGGGCATAGGTCGGGTGACCGACAGGAGGTGGTGGCAGTGGGCCGCATCAGGGTTGTCAGACGTCCCCAGCTTCCGTCGCGGCCGCCGCCGCTGGATCTGCGCACTCCGTCCGGGCGCCCGCTGCCGTACTGAGCCGGTCGGCGCCCGTCCGGCCTCCGTACGTCCGGCGGCCACCCGCCGGGACTTCCGGAGGCCTGCCCGCCCGTCCGTCTACCCGTCCGTTCTTCTGTTCGTCCCCCGGGGCCGCACACCGTGCGGCCCCGGTCCGCGTCGCGGCGGGCGCACCGGACGGGCCGAAAGCCCACACACCTCGCACGCGTGATCACCCTGCCGCCGAACGGCGCGAACCGGCAGGATGTCGTTGTACAGGGCCGCCTTCTCCGGGCGGCTCCGGCTGCCCCAGGAAAGGGTTCCCGATGCGGGAAGCGCGCGCAGACCAGTCCCCGCCCGACGAACAGTCCCCCGGCGGGTCCGAGGAGGCCCAGGTGATCGTGGTGGGGGCGGGTCCGGCCGGCTCGTCCGCCGCCTTCCACCTCGCCAGGGCGGGCGTGGACGTGCTGCTCCTGGAGAAGTCCGCCTTCCCCCGGGAGAAGGTGTGCGGGGACGGCCTCACGCCGCGTGCGGTGCACCAGCTGATCCGGATGGGCGTCGACATCGACGCACCGGGCTGGACGCGGTCGCGCGGGATGCGCTGGGTGACCGGGGACCGGCAGGTGCGGATCGACTGGCCCGCGCTGGGCGGCTACCCCGACTTCGGCCTCACCCGCAGCCGCCACGACTTCGACGACATCCTGGCCGGCCACGCCGTCGCCGCCGGGGCCCGGCTGCGCACGGGGGTGAAGGTGACGGAGCCGGTGACCGACCGGGCCGGCCGGATCACCGGCGTGAGCGCGGTGTCCGGGAAGGCGGACCCGGTGGTGCACCGGGCCCCGGTCGTGCTCGCCGCCGACGGCGCCTCCGCCCGGCTGGCTCTCGCGATGGGGCTGCAACGCGACACCAGGCGCCAGATCGCTACGGCGGCCCGCCGCTACTACCGCAGCCCCGAGCGTTCCCGGGAGGAGTACCTGGAGCTCTGGGCCGACCTCCGCTTCCCCAGGAGCGACCGCTTCCTGCCGGGGTACGGCTGGATCTTCCCGATGGGTGACGGGCGCGTCAACGTGGGACTCGGCGCGATCCCCCACCGACGCCACGGCAAGCCCGATCTGCGGGCGACCCTGGACCAGTGGCTGGCCCGTACGCCGTCCGAGTGGGGGCTGCGGGAGGAGAACGCCGAGGGGCCCGTCCGCAGCGCCGCGCTCCCACTGGGCCTCAACCGTCATCCGCTGTACACCCGGGGCCTCCTCCTCGTCGGCGACTCCGGAGGCATGATCAGCCCGTGGAACGGTGAGGGCATCGGCCAGGCGCTGGAGGCCGGGGAGGTCGCCGCCGAGAGCGTCGCACTGGCGCTGGCCATGCCCGCGGGGCCCCGTCGGGAGCGGGCACTCCACCACTACCCGGTCGAGATGAACCGGCGCTGGGGGCGCTACTACCGGCTCGGCAACACGGCCGCCGATCTCGTCTTCAGCCGCTCGGGGTTCCAGCCCGTCCTGAACCGGTACGTGATGGGCTCGCCGTTCCTGCTCAACACACTGGCCCGGCTGCTCAGCAATCTGACGGACAACCCCTCGCGCGATGTGATCGACCACGTGCTCAACACCGCGGTACGCCTCGTTCCCGCCCCGAACGCACGACGGCGCTGAGGCCGGCTCAGGGAGACCAGACGTACGGAGTCGTCGTGGTGACCGCGTGCAGGCCCAGCCGGGTGAGGACCGGTGCGCTGTCGGCGGAGGCGTCGACGTAGAGGTAGGGGACCCCGCGGGCGGCCGCGAGCCCGGCGCGGTGAGCGACCAGAGCGCGGTAGATGCCGCGCCCGCGCCACTCCTTCAGTGTGGAGCCGCCCCAGAGGCCGCCGAAGTCGACTCCGTCCCTGAACACCAGCCAGGCGGCGCAGACGACTTCGGTGCGTGCCTCGGCGACGAGTACGACGGTGTTCTCCGGGGCGTCCGCGATGCGGGCGGCCAGGTCGTCGGCGAGCCGGCCCCAGTCCTCGCCCCACACCGCGCTCTCCATGGCGGCGATCCGGTCGAGGTCGGACCTGGCTGTGACCCGCCTCAGGGCAACGCCATCGGGCAGCACGGGGTCCGCGGTGAGGGCTGCGGACTGCCCGATGAGGACGGTCTCGCTGTCCTCGGCGACGAAACCGGCTGCCACGAGGCGGTCGGTCAGATCGGCGGGGAGATCGTGGGCGCGGGTCTTCCACTCGACGGCCTCGCCGCGGGCGGCGTAGAAATCGCGCTGCCGCGCTATGAGTTCGTCGAGGTCCCGCCCCTCCACACCGAGGTCCCGCGGGCCCGTGACGAAGCCGCGGTGCCAGCCGACGACCCGCGTCAACGGGCCGTCCGTCTCGATGCGGGCCGAGCCGCCCGGCGGGGTGACCCCGCGCAACTGTGTGTCGTACGCGGTGCGGAGTTCATCGGTCAGAGGGCCGGTCGGGCCGGCGGGCAGACTGTTCACCGGCCTCATCCTGCCCGGTGGAGGAGTTCGGGACCACGGTTCTCGTGGTTCAGCCGGCACGCCCGCGAGCTGTGGCGGAGGGCGCCGTGCCGAAGGCGCGCAGGAAGGCGTCGACGCCCGCGCCGACGACCCCCGCGACGTCCTCCGGGGCGAGGGGACGGGTACCCAGGGCCCGCTCATCGCGGGCAACTCCTCGTAGACCAGGGCGATGAACTGGTTGCTCTGCTGCCGGGCAGACCCCGGCCCGAACCGGCCGCACCCGCCGACGGGGCCGGGGCCGTGCGCGGGGCCACGCCGCACGGCGGAGCCGATACACCGGACACGCGGCCGGTCACCGACCGCGCCTGAGCCGCGCTCACCGGGTTCGGGGCTGCTCGCCGTCGGTGTCGTCCCAGCGGGCGGCGAGCAGCAGGGCGATGTCGTCGGGCCGGTCCGGAGCCTGTCTGGCCCGTCCGATCACGTGGTCCGCCGTGTCGGCCAGCGAGGCCGGGCCGAGGTCGGCGATCGTGCGGCGCAGTCGTTCGATGCCGACGTCGATGTCCGTTCCGGACTGCTCGACCATGCCGTCGGTGTACAGGGCGAGCATCTCGCCCTGGGCAAGGCGCAGTTGGCTTACGGGGTAGGCGGCGTCGGGTGCGACACCCAGCACGATCCCGCCCGACAGGTCCATGAGCTCGACCGTGCCGTCCGGGTGTCGCAGGACGGGCTGCGGATGTCCGGCCCGCACGGCGTGCGCGATCCCGGTGGCCGGGTCCAGGACGATGTAGCAGCAGCTGGCGAACTGGCCGGGATCCAGGTCGATGAGGAGCCGGTTGGTGCCGCTCATCACCTCCTGCGGATCGAATCCGCTGAGCGCGAAGGCCCTTACGGCGCTGCGCAGTTGCCCCATGGTCGCGGCGGCGGCGACGCCGTGTCCCTGGACGTCCCCGATGACCAGGGCCAGCTGCTCGCCCGTCTCGATGACGTCGTACCAGTCGCCGCCGACGTCCATGCCCTGGGTGCCGGCGAGGTAGCGGCCCGCGGTGTCGACCCCGTCGACGACGGGCAGCCGGTGCGGCAGCAGGACGTCCTGGAGTCCGCGGGCGAGGGCGGCCTCGGTGTCGTACCGCTGGGCCCGTTGCAGTGCCTGGGCGATGAGGCCGGCCAGCGCGGTCAGGATCGTGCGCTCCTCGGGGCTGAAGCCGCGCGGCTGGTCGAAGCCGAGGATGCAGGAGCCGACGTGCTGTCCGGAGGCGATCAGCGGCAGGAAGGCGCGGGCGCCGACATCCGCGTCCATGGGGATGCCGGGGTAGGCGGCGCCCAGGTGCTGCATTGACTCGAAGAAGATCGGGCGGCCGGAGGTGAGCGTCTCCACACCGGGAATACGGGCGTCCAGGCCGACGCCGTCGAACCCGTCCAGGAAGCCCTTGGGGAAGCCGGTCTCCCACTCCAGGTAGAGGCGGCCCTCCTTGAGCAGGTAGATCGCGAGCTGCCTGCCACCGAACGCGGGCAGCAGTTCCTCGGTGACCACGGCGGACACCTGCCGGGCGGTGACGGCCTCGGTCAGCGCGATGGCCAGCGCGACCGGCCGGTAGAGCGCGGCGGAACGGTCGGCGGGCGAACCGAGTCCCAGCCCCGGCGAGGAGACGGAGCCCGGCGCGTAGGAGGGCTCCTCGGTGGGGGTGAGTACGGCTGTCAGCCCTTCGTGGCCCGGGTAGAGGGAGATCGCGAGCCAGGGGGGCGGGTCGCGCCGGGCGAGGAAGTGGACCGGGTCGTCGGCGATCATCGCGGACCGGTAGTGGTCCTCGTACGCCGGGTTGGCGAACCAAGGGAGGACTTCCCAGAGCACCCGCCCCACCAGCTCGGACCTGGCGTGACCGAGGAGCTGCTCGGCCAGGTCGTTGAGGTAGGTGATCCGGCCGAAGCGGTCCAGCGAGAAGATCCCCCTCGGCAGCCGGTCGGCGGCCTCGGGAACGACCGGGCCGATACCGAGGTCCACCAGGAAGCCGGTCAGATGGCTCGCCGCCCCCGCGCCGGCCTCGGAGTCCCGGCGGCCCGAGACCTCCAGCAGGTGCGAGCGGCCGTCGGGGCCGCGCAGCCGCATTCTGCGTACGACGGGCCCGCCCGACCCTGCCGCCTGGCGGGCCAGGGCCCACAGCCCGTAGACGTCCTCCGGTGCCAGTTGGGCGGCCATCGCGTCGATCGTGCCGGGGAACTCGGCGGGCTCGGTGCCGAGGATCGCGCACAGTTCGGCGTCGGCGCCGACGGCTCCGCTGGCCAGGTCCCAGTCGAACCGGCCGATCCGTACGGGCGGCGAGCTGCCGGCGGGCAGCTGGACGGGCAGCGGTTCCTCGTCCCACCGCGGTTTCGCTCCGGTGGACGTCAGCTCCGCGAGTGCGGTGCCCAGCCGTTCGGCGACCCTGGCCAGCCTGCGCCGCTCGGCGGTTCCCACCGGTTTGCCGGGGGTCGCCGGGCGCAGCACCGTGAGGACCCCGACCGCTTCACCGGCGCTGAAGACCGGCACGTACAGGGAGCCGAACGGGAACGGCAGGCCCGCCATCAGCTGCGGATAGCGGCGCATGGCCTCCTCGGGGTCGGCGAGGTGTATGGCGCGGCCGGTGCTGAAGGCGTCGGCCACCGGGAAGGGGCGGTTCACATGCATGCGCCACCAGGGGCGGAAGAGTGGTCCGGGCAGCCCCGCCAGTACCGCAAGCCGCAACAGTCCAGGGGTGCGGGAGCGGAGATAGACGCCGCCCGCCTGTCCGCCCGCGGCCTCGACCCCGTTCACGACGGCCTGGGCGAGCACCAGGGACAGTTCGTCCGGCGCCCGGCCGTCCTTGAGTCTCCCGGGCACACCGGCACCCTCGCTGAGCGGAGCACCCCGGGCCGCGCCGTACCAGGTCACACACCCAGCATGCTCCCGGGCGGCCGTGCTCCGCACTTCCACTTCGGGCGGACGAGGGGCCGAGAGCAGGCGGCGAGGCGACAGCGAGACCCTTACGGGGGGAAATACACCCTTTACACTTGTATGCGAGTCTGAAAGGCGGCCCATCGTCCGACATCCGCACAGGAGGCACGATCATGGGCAGGAAGCAGAGCCGGCACAACCGTGGCGCCCGCAGCGGCGGCCATGAGCACTCCACGAGCGCGGAGCCCAAGGAACAGACGAGCGCCGCACCCGAGCCCGAAGGGGTGAAGGCGATCTCGGAGCAGGTCTCGCACAAGCGTGAGCGGAAGTTCGGCCACAACTGAGAACGGTGCTTCACCCACCCGCAGTGGGGGGGGGGGGGGGGGGGGGGGGGGGGGGGGGGGGGCGGCGGCGGGGGGGGGGGGGGGGGGGGGGGGGGGGGGGGGGGGGGGGGGGGGGGGGCGT
>NZ_JBICXG010000001.1:0-165145 GCF_043200175.1 Streptomyces sp. NPDC048462 | reverse complement strand
GTCTCGGCCATCGCGGCCCTGTACCCCCACACCGGCGCGCCTACGTCCGCCCCCACGCCACACGGGTGCTCCCCCCCCCGCCCGCCCCCGGCCGCGGCAGTCGCCATCGATGGCGACTGCCGCTCCGTCGGACTGCGGGTGGGTGAAGCCCTCGCCTACCTGCCGTCGGCGGGCGGCCGCTTGTCACCGAGCTGGTCATTGAGCTTCTGCTGGGCGGAGTCGACCTGGCCGCTGTACTTGCCATGCGTCTTCTTGTCGGCGAGGTCGCCGCCCTTCTCGACTCCCTGGCGGGCCTGGTCCGGGTGCCCCTTGATCAGGTCCTTGATCTTGTCGAGCATGCTCATGACTGTCCTCCTCAGGGAACGCTGACATTCCCAGCATCCACGCGATGCCCGGGTGCCGCACCCGGGGACGGAGGGGGCCGCCGCGGGCGGCGAGCGGCCCGAACCCAGGGAAATTACTCGCAGGTATGTAGTGACTTCTTGAGCGAGCGCCAGTAGAACTCGTTCCCATTCGATCGAGAGTGAGGAACGTCACATGACGGACTCGAGCTTACCCGACAAGGGATCGAGCGGTGTCTCGCGTCGCAGATTCATCGCTAGAACAAGTTTCATAGTGGGGGCCGCCGCCCTCTCCGGTCACGTCGCCCCCGCCACGGCGGCAAACCGCGCCAGAGCCACGGCGATCGGTAACGGGGAGCACGCCCCGGTCCTGGTGATCGGAACCGGGTACGGCGGCTCCGTGGCCGCCCTGCGGCTCGCCCGCGCGGGCATCAAGGTCCACATGGTCGAGATGGGCATGTCCTGGGACACCCCCGGCTCGGACGGCAAGATCTTCGCCAACACGACGAGCCCCGACGGCCGCTCGTACTGGCTGCGCACCAAGACCAAGCAACCGCTGAGCAACTTCCTCGGCTTCCCCATCGACAGGTCGATCCCCCGCTACACCGGAATCCTGGACGCCGAGGACTTCAGCGGCATCACGGTCTACCAGGGGCGCGGCGTCGGCGGCGGCTCACTGGTCAACGGCGGCATGGCCGTCACCCCGAAGCGGGAGAACTTCGGCGCCGTCCTCCCCACGGTCAACGCCGACGAGATGTACTCCACCTACTACCCGCGCGCCAACTCCGGCCTCGGCGTCGGCACCGTCGACCCGGCCTGGTTCGACAGCGTCGACTGCTACAAGTACGCCCGGGTCGGCCGCAAGCAGGCGCAGCGTTCGGGCTTCCCGTTCGTCTTCGTGCCCGACGTGTACGACTGGGACTACATGGAGCAGGAGGCGGCCGGCACCGTACCCAAGTCGGCACTGGCGGGTGAGATCCTCTACGGGAACAACTACGGCAAGAAGTCGCTGCAGAAGACCTACCTCGCCCAGGTCATGGCGACCGGGAACGTCACCATCTCGCCTCTGCACAAGGTGACTTCGGTCTCCCCGGCGTCGGCCGGGGGCTACACGGTCGTCATCGACCAGCTGCGCACCGACGGCAGCACCGAGGCCACCAAGACGGTGACCGCGGACAAGGTGTTCTTCGCGGCCGGCAGCGTCGGCACGAGCAAGCTGCTGACCGAGCTGAAGGCCACCGGCAAACTGCCCGCCCTCAACGACGAGATCGGCAAGGGCTGGGGCGACAACGGCAACGTCATGTGCGGCCGGGCCAACCACCTGTGGGACCCGACCGGAGCCGTGCAGTCGAGCATCCCCTGCGGCGGCATCGACAACTGGGCGGCGGGCGGCGCGTTCGCCGAGGTCGCGCCGCTGCCGACCGGGATCGAGACGTTCGCCTCGTTCTACCTGTCGATCACGAAGAACCCGAACCGGGCCCAGTTCTCCTGGAACCCCGCGACGGGCAAGGTCGACCTGAACTGGCAGACCGCGTGGAAGCAGCCGTCCATCGACATGGCCAAGACGATCTTCGACAAGATCAACGCGAAGGAGGGGACGATCTACCGGACGGACCTCTTCGGCGTGTACAAGATCTGGGGCGACCACCTGACCTACCACCCCCTCGGGGGTGCGGTGCTGGACCGGGCGACCGACAACTACGGTCGCCTGCACGGGTACTCGGGCCTGTACGTGATCGACGGCTCGCTGATCCCCGGCAACACCAGCGTCAACCCGTTCGTCACCATCACGGCACTCGCCGAACGGAACATCGAGAAGATCATCGCCACCGATCTGTGACACCGGACCGACACGGCAGGCACGGCAGGCACGGCAGGCATGGCCAGGAGGAGATGAGCAGGACGGCTCTCCTCCTGGGTACGCCCCGGGCACGGGCAAATCGGACGGGCCCGGGGCGTCCGGCTCAGTGGCCGGGCAGCACGCACACGGCGTCGAGACCCAGCACGTGGTTGAGCCGGCCGAACGCCAGCCAGGAGCCGATACTCATGCTCAGCTCGACGATCTCGCGCTGGCTGTAGTGCGCGGTCATCCGGGTCCAGAACTCCTCGTCCAGACCGTGGTGGTCCAGGGCGTACCGCTCGGCGTACTCGGCGGCCAGCCGGGTCCGGTCGTCGAAGGACCCGGCGGTGCGCCATTCGTTCACCGCGTCGGCGAACTCCTCCTCGACCTTTTCGCCGTCCCGTTCGGTGCGCCAGTCCAGGCAGAACAGGCACCCGTTGATCTGGGCGATCCGCAGCCGGGCGGCCTCGAACTCCCGCAGGCCCAGCGTGGTGTGCTGGTACACCGACAGGGAGAAGTTCGCGGCGGCCATCCCGATGCCGGGGACCATGTCCCCCCATACGTATCCGATCGGCTCCTGGCCCTCGGGGATGTCGATGATCATGGCTGCTTCCTTCCGAGTCTGCCGGTTGCGGGGCGCAGGGGGACGTCGAGCGCGTCGTAGAGTCCGGGTTCCGCGTCCACCAGCCAGTCGATGGCGTTCACGAGCCGGCCGACCGCGGTGGCGTTGCCGCCCGCCGAGCGGTTCTCGTCCTCATCGCCGGCCTCGACCGTGACCTCGATGCGCGGGCGGCCCTCGATGATCACGCGGTGGGCACCGGCGCCGTCGGGCGGCGACGGCCAGTCCGGGGCGCAGGACGGGTGGATCCGGGTGATGTGCTCGATGACGATGCGGGGCTCGCCCTCGACGATGCCCTGTACCTCGAACCGCACCGCGCCCTGGGTGCCCGCCTCGAACCCGCCCATGGTCCGGGTGGTGACCGCGCTCTCCAGCGGCCGCCGGGCCATGGTCTCGCGGATGTCGTCGAGCTCCACGCCCAGCGCCCTGGCCATCAGCCGTATCTGCCCGCCCCACACCATGGTCGGGACGGAGGCCGCGAGCATCAGCGGCTCGTACTCCATGGGGTGCCCCATGCCGATCAGGTCGCGGACCGCTTCGGGCTGGTCGTAGGTGGAGTAGTCGAAGATCTCCTGGCAGCGGATCGCGTCGACCGTGCTGCCGAGTCCGCTGATCAGCAGGGGCAGTACGTCGTTGCCCCAGCCGGGGTCGACCCCGGAGACGAACAGTGAGCCGCCGCCGTCCGCGACGGCGGCCAGGACCGGGTCCCGCAGCTCGGGCGGGGCGCCCCGCTGGTCGTAGAGCGCGTACAGGGCGGGGGTGACCACCACCGCCCCGGTCCGGACGGCCCTGACGATGTCGGCGAGCGCCTCGTCGGGACGGATGTCCCCGGACGCCGCGTACACCACCGCGCCGGGAGCGGTGGCCAGCACCGCGTCGATGTCGTCGGTCGCCGCGACGCCCAGATCGCGGCCGGTCCCGGCGAGGTCGCCCGCGTCGCGGCCCACCTTGCCAGGATCGTGAACAAGCACGTGCGCCAGTTTCAGGGCCGGATGGGCCTCGACGGCGCGGATGGCCGCGCGGCCGACATTGCCGGTTCCCCAGACCACCGTGGAAATCATGCGGCGGAGGGTAGCGCGCGGGATGAAAGGTTCATAGTGCCATCGCGCTCCCGGTTGCGAGGCGGCCCCGGGCCGGGTCAGGACCGTCTGCCGCCCCCGCCGCTCGTCGATCCGTTACTCGTCGATCGCGGCCCCGAACGCGGCGCCGGCCGCAGGGCCGCCGAGCGATCCGCCGTCGTACGTCCACGAGCCGGCGGCGGTGACCCCGCCTGCGCCCGCCGGGAGCACCCAGACGACGCCGTTGCCGGCGTCCTCGCCGGGCGCTGCGGCGAGCAGACCGGAGCGGCCGTCCTTGTCCGGATCGGACAGCCGGACCTGGCCGCCCCAGCGGTCCCCCTTCTCGGGGACGCCCGGCACGTACCCCGAGTCCTGGTCCCAGGAGGCCGCGCCGGCGGCGGTCAGCCCGTCGGCCGCGCCGCGCAGCACCCAGGCCGCTCCGGCGTCCGCGACCGCGCCGATGTCCTCGCCGGGGGCGCCGATCGCCACGTCCGCGTACCCGTCGCCGTCGGTGTCCGCCACCGACAGGTCCGCGCCCCAGTTGTCGCCACGCTCGTCCGTGCCGGGGACACCGGCGGTGTCCTGGGTCCACCACACCGGCGGTGTGCCGGGGCCCTCGGCGCCGACCGGGCCGTCGCCGGCGCTGCCGTAGTACACGCCGACCACGCCGCCGTTCACGAATTCGCCGCCGTCGTCCGGGCTGCTGGGCTCCCCCGTGGCCAGGTCGTCGTAGCCGTCGCCGTTGATGTCACCGGACGCGACGGCCGGGCCGCCACGCAGATCCCGGTCGTAGCGCAGGCCCTGGACCTCGGCCAGGAAGAGCGCGGACCAGCCGTACCCCGGTTCGTCGCCTCCGCTGACTCCGGAGACGACGAGGTCGGCGAGGCCGTTGCCGTCGTAGTCACCGGTGGTCATCGCCCCCGGCAGGATCGGGCGGCCCGGCGTGCCGGGGAGCCGTTGGTGGGAGAGGGGCGCAGGTGGTGCGGAATCCTGGCGCGCGGCCGCGTCGTACTGGTAGAGCGTGAGGTCGTCGTGGTCGGTCACGGCGAGCTGGTCGCCCGGGATGTCGGGGCTGAAGTGGGCCGCCGCGAGGGCGCCGGCGAACCGGGCACCGGCCGTGGGTGCGTCGGCCTGCAGCCAGTCGCCGGCCGCGCCCGTGAGTCCCTTCGGGGAGCCCCACAGCACGACGGCGCCGCCCGCGTCGGTCACCGGCTCGACATCCTCACCGGGTACGCCGGCGACCGCGTCGTCGTAGCCGTCCCCGTCGAGGTCGCCGGTGGCGAGGGCCCGGCCGAAGCCGTCGCCCGCCTCGGCGGCCCCCGGTACACCGGCGGTGTTCTGGCTGAGGACGGCCGCGCGGGCCGTTCCGATGCCGGTGGGCGAGCCGTACTGCACGGTGACGTACCCCGCGCCCTTCTTCCCGCCGACGGTGCCGCCCGGCGCGCCGGTGAGCACGTCCTCGTAGCCGTCACCGTTGAAATCGCTGTTGCGGTCGTTCGCGTGCGTTCCGCCGGGAGTACCGGCGTGGGCGGAGGGGGCGGCGATACCGGCCACCGCCGTCAGGAGACAGGCGGCCGCGACAACGGCGGCCGAGCGGTTGGTGCGCACGAGCGGCTCCTCGGTTCAAGGATGACCGGGCGAGTCCGGGGGGGGACGCCGGGAAGGGCCCGTTGCCTTCCCCGCGTCCCGTTCGACCGCCTGTGAGCCGCAAGGGTTGTACGGCGCGCGAAAGGGGTGGGAGGGAGCCGCGTGGCTCCCTCCCACCCCTGCGCCCGGCTCCTCCCGAAGGTGGGGCCGGGGTATGTCAGTAGGCGCCGAAGACGTTGTCGATCGAGCCGTAGGTGGCCGCGGCGTAGTTGCACGCGGCGGTGATGTTGGCGACCGGGTCGAGGATGTCCGTCGACGTACCGGCCACGTGGTAGGCCTCGAAGGTGGGCTGGATCACCTGGAGCAGGCCCTTGGAGGGGGTACCGGCGACCGCGTTCGAGTCCCAGTTGTTGACGATCTGCGGGTTCCCGGAGGACTCGCGGATGATGTTGCGGTGGATGCTGTCGTAGCTGCCGGGGATGCCGTGCTGGGCCATCACGGCCAGCGACTCCTTGATCCAGCCGTCGAGGTCGTCGGTGTACGTGGTCGCGCCCTGTTCGGGAGCGGTGGCGACGGTCTCGGTGGCGGCGGTCTTCTCCGCCACGGGCGCGACCGTCCGCTGGGAACGGTCGGCGCGGTCGGCGCTCTCGGACCGGTCGGACGACTGCACGGCGTCGGCCGCGGGCTTTGCCTCGGTCGCGGCCTTTGCCTTCGAATCGGCCGTCGGGGCGGCCTTGTTCGGGGCGGCTGCGGACTTGGCGCCAATGGTCAGCTTGAGGCCCGGGTGAATCAGATCGGGGTTTCCGCCGACCGTACTCCGGTTGTCCTGGTAGAGCCGCTCCCAGCCACCGCTGAGGGAATGCCCCCGGGCGATCTTGGAAAGCGAATCGCCGGAGACCACGGAATAGGTGGCGGGCTCGGCCTTGTGGGCAGCAATTCCCTTGGCAGCAAAGGAGGTCGAGGTCGCCACCTTTTCTGCGACGACCGGGTGCGCCGGTGCGGCAGAAGCAGACCCGGACATGATCAGGGGGAGCGCGAGAACGACTCCGCCCGTGCTCACGGCGATGAAACCGCGGGTCAGGGAGGTGGACTTGGAACGACGGTGGTTACCCATGATGGGCATGGCGCATTTCCTCTCCGCCGCCTGCGAGGTGAGCTGTCGGGTTCGGACTGGAGATGTCCGGCCGCACGTGATGGCGACTTAACCCCTAGCCGCTCCGGATACCGGACCGGCGGCAAACCTGGGTCCCCCGCTCCTGCCGTACGTGAGTGGTCGGGTTCCCGGACGGCGGCAGGATTCGGCGTTCCATCCGGATTGACGGTGACCGTAAGCGAAAAGCGTCGGGCGGAACAAGCCCTGAATTCTTGATCGCAATTGATTCGCAAGATCAATTAAAGGAAATGCTCAGCATCAGATCCCCGAAGCGAAGTCAACTTTCTTGGCACGACAGGGAACCGAAGCCGGACGCGTCGCGTCGCGGGCCGGGAAGGTGATGCTGACCACTGCGCCCGAAAAGGGTGATTTGCTCAATCTGCATACCCTTTGAGTCACAGAAAAGCGTCGTCGGTGGGTGATTGATGACGATTACGATTAATCACCCAATCAGGACATTTCATCGGAGCTGACGACCCACCACTCCCCGGCTCGGCGTCGCCAATAATCCATCTCCATTGATGCATCTAAATAGATTCACTACGGTAGGGGGCATCGGACGGCGCTCCTGGCGCCACCCACCACTGCGACCGGGAGAACCTGATGTTCCTCGACACCGACGGCGCCACGCTCCACTACGAGGTCCGCGGCTCCGGCCCCCTGCTGCTCGTCTCCCAGAGCGGTGAGGGCGACGCCGACCGCAGCACCGACCTGGTCGACCGGCTCGTGGACCGCCACACCGTGGTCACCTACGACCGCCGGGGCCTCTCCCGCAGCACGCTCGGCGACCCCGGGCAGCGCATCACCATGGCGCAGCACGCCGACGACGTTCACCGGCTGCTGGCCGGACTGACCGATGAGCCCGCCCTGATGCTCGGGTGCAGCATGGGCGCCGCCATCGGGCTGCACCTGGCGATCGCCCACCCCGAACAGCTCGGGCTGCTCGTGGCGCACGACCCGGTCGCACCGTCCCCTGCTGCCCGCCGGACAGTGCGAGCGGCACACCGCCGAACTGGCACACCTTCAGGGCGTCTACCGCGACGGCGGGCTGGAAGCGGCCTTCCCCGAGATCGCGCGGGTCCTCGGCATCGACCCGGCGCACCAGGAGACGGAGCCGGGGCTCACGCCGATGCCGCTCACCCCGCGCCGCGTCGCCAACTTCGGCTTCTTCATCGAGCGCGACTTCGGCGCGGTCATCGAGTCCGAGCTGGAGCGCGAGGCGCTGCGGGCCACGGCCGTGCGCATCGTGCCCGCGAGCGGCAGCACCACGGCGCCCTCGGTCTTCGTCGGACAGTGCGCACGGGGCCTCGCCGGCCTGGTCGGCCGGGACGTCGTCGCATTCCCCGGCGGGCACAACGGCAACACCACGCATCCGCGGGCGTTCGCGGCCCGGCTGCGGGACGTGCTGTCCCGCGCATGAGCGCGGGCTCGGCCGGGACCATGACGGGCGACCGGCGCTCCGTCTGACGGCAAACAGCAGATCCGGCCTGATCCAAACGAGAGGTTCTAGCTCCCCTCGCGTCGCAGAAGCGCCGAGAGGTGGTGCTGGAGCGGCTGGCCGACAGCCGCGAGATCGTGGACGAATTCGAGCGTGCCGTCGGCTGTCAGCGTGTAGCGGCGGCGAGTGGCGCTGACCTGCTTGGCGGTGGGCGCGAGGGCGACCTGATGAGTGGCCAGGTCGGCCTCGCCATCGGCCGCACTGCCCGTCAGGATCTCCGCGACACCGGTGGGCTGAGTGATCAGCGCCTCCACACGCCCGTCCGGCTGCATCCGCCACCAGCCGCTCTCCCGGGCCGACGGACGCAGCGGGGCCCCGTCCTCGTCGAGCAGCCAGGCGCGCGCCTCGTAGTGGAGGAAGGGGCGCCCGTCATGACTGAACGTCACCTCCTGCGCGTACCGGAACTCCTGGGCGAGCGTCGGGTACTCACCGCGGCCCTGCCCGGTCCAGGTGCCCAGGAGCCCGGTCAGCGGTGCGAGCAGCGCGTGCGGAGCAGGCGCGTCGTCCGGCCGGAACGCGTCGGGGTACGGGTACTGCCGGGCGGGGTCGAACATCTTGCGCGCTCCTGGATCGGTTACGGGGACGGGCACCGTGTGAGGGCCACGGTGACGGTTGGCAGCCTAACCTCGAAGTTTCGTGACGGGTCCGGCGATGGAGTCGGTGGCCCGCTTTCGTGCCGTGGGCTGAGGCTGCGCAGGCCGAGGGCCCGAGTGCCGCCAAGAACCTCCTGGCACGCTGCAGAGAGACATCGACGGGTTCTTGCCGGCTCAGGACCGAGAACTCTCGCGGCGCACGGGACACATGCCCTCAATGCCGAGGCGAAGCTGCGGGTATGCCGAACTCGACGATTTGGGGCGGCCCTCGAGAATGACGTCCACGCCTTCGAGGCTGTGAACTCAGACGGGCAGTCCGTGAGAAATATGAGGGCGAATGCGGCGCCACCGAGTCACGAGCGGACGCAGGAATTCATTTGGACCTGAGATCGCGGACTGGCGATGGGCCATCACCTATTTCGGCACACGTGGGGAAATCGACGAACAGCGTATCGGCATCTGGGGATTCAGCTACGCCGGTGGATACGCCCTGGTCCTCGGGGCCACCGACCGCCGTATCAGAGCCGTTTACGCCCAGGCCCCCACCATCAGCGACTACGAGACCGGACTGCGCCGCGTCCCGTCCCACGAGATACACGCCCTAAAAGAGCGCTTCCACCAGGACGAACGCGATCCGCACTGGGCACCGGAGGACGCGTGGACGAACGAGGTGACCCTTCAGCCCAATCGCCGCGCCCGCGAACCCAAAGAGCTCGTCCTCACGGACGGTGACCACTTCTTGTCCTGCATGCGGCAGTTCGAACTCTCTTCCACGGCCGCGATCGGCTTGTTCGACACCCACCTCAGGAACGCCGAGAAGAACGACTCCCGCCACGAGCGGTGAGCCCGCTTCGCTGCGCCCAGCCTCGGCACGGATACTCGGGTACCACCCGGTACACGGCCCCTCACCTGAAGAGTGCCTCTCCCCATGCGGCTGGCAGGACCCTGGATGAGCCGCTTCGTTGCTGCTCAGGTGTTCAGGACGCGCACGGCGAGCACCAGCTGCCAGGTCCAGCCGATGGTCAGCGAGATGCGCTGGAGCAGTCCGCCGCTGTCGACCCAGCGTTGATGCTGGTCGAACGCGGCGCCGGCCAGCACCATCGTCGCCACGAAGAGGACACCGCTTGCGATCGAGTAGACGGCCCATCCGGGCGGGCCGGACGGGGCGAATACGAAGCAGGCAACAGCGAGGGCCAGGAATCCGATGGAGGAGAACAGGTCATGCAGGGCCCCCGCGGGGGTGTGCCGCTGGAGCCGATCAGGCGTGCCGGGCGGGTAGCCGCTCACCGGATCCGTGCGGAAGACGCCTGCCCCCAGCAGACCGACCGCCCACGCGCCGACCAGGAGGGCGCCCCAGCCGGAGAGCCCGACACGCCACAGACCCACGGCGAAGAGCAGCGACAGCCCGCCCGCGAAGAGGAAGTTGACGGTCTGCGCCCACCCGGCAGGGCCGAGGGTGAGCGAGCTGATGGGATGGCGGCGCGGTCCGTAGCTCACGCGGCCGGCGCCTTCCAGCAGATACGCGGCGGTGAAGAGAGGCCCAGCGGCCATTCCGCAGACGAGCAGGACTTGATTCCCCATCTCGTCAATGTAGGTTGACACGAGGGATTCCGTCAACCCTAGTTGACGCTCGACGCGGCTTCCGCCCGGCCGGGTCGATGGGTCCTCCGCCCGCGCGCGTCACGCCTCCTGGCGGAAGTCCAGCATGCAGAGGACTTTGTCGTAGCGGCGTTCGCCGACGGCGACGAAGCCGGGCAGGCGCCCGTACTCGGTGAAGCCGAGTGAGCGGTAGAGGTGCAGGGCAGCGCTGTTGTCGCCCCGGGCGTCCAGGGTGACGACCTCGATCCCCGCCCTCCTGGCATCGGCGACCAGCGCGGCCGTCAGCATCCGGCCGATACCTCGGCCGTGGGCGGCGGCGGCCACGGCGACCTTCTCCAGATCCGCGTGCGGGCGGTGAGTGGGACGCGCATAGCGCGTCCAGTAGCCCAGCCCGACCAGGCCGCGGTCGATGTACACGGCGCGCAGGGCGGCATCGCCCACCCGCGCCGCGGCGACTACCTGGTCGAGCAGGTCCGCCACCTCCTCGGGCGAGGGAGGGCCGACCCAGCCAAGCGCGGCGCCGTCGCGGACGAGGTCGGCCACGACGCGGTGGGCCGATGCCGCGAACCGGGGCCCGCGCTCCGGATCGGACGTCAGCTCCATCGCGTCCAGGATGACGGGCTCATGCGTTCTGCCGCTGGTCGAAGCCGTGTTCATGACGAGCAGCCCAACCAGCGCCGTACCCCGCGGGCCGGGCGGCCGACCGTCCCGGGGCACGCCCTACGACACGTCCCACAGAACGGAAAATCCCCGGTCCGCAATTGCGGACCGGGGATTTTCCCAGGTATATTGAGTTTTTCTGTGCGCCCACAGAAAAGGCCCCTCACCGGGGGCCACTAAGCAAAACCATATCCGGCAGGGAGCCATTTTGTCAACTCGGGAAAGCTCCGAATTGCAGAAGGAGCAGGAATTCATCGACCGGCTCTACGACCGCGTCGATGCGCTGCGCGGCATGACCGCCCAGCACGTCCAGGACGCGCTGACCCCGGTCGGTACGGGTTTGCAGGCCCGTCACGAGCGCGATGTGCTCGTCGCTGAACGCTCGGGCCTGCTGGCGGCCCTGAACTCCGTGGACGGGTCGCTGTGTTTCGGCCGGATCGACCTCGCCACCGGCGCGGCCCACCACATCGGCCGGATCGGAATCCGCGAGGACGACACCGCGCACACGCCGCTGCTGATCGACTGGCGCGCACCGGTGGCCCGCCCGTTCTACCTCGCCACCGGTCACACGACGATGGGGCTGCGCCGGCGCCGGCACATCACCACCGAGGGCCGCGCCGTCACCGAGCTGCACGACGAGATCCTCGACGTCGGGGACCGGGAGCGCACCGGCTTCGAGGATCCGAGCGGCGACGCCGTGCTGCTCGCCGCCGTGAACTCCGCCCGCACCGGCCGCATGGGCGACATCGTGCGGACCATCCAGGCCGAGCAGGACCGCATCATCCGCGCCCCGCACCGCGGCGTCCTCGTGGTCGAGGGCGGGCCCGGCACCGGCAAGACGGCGGTGGCCCTGCACCGGGCGGCGTATCTGCTGTACGAGCACCGGGAACTGCTCGCCAAGCGCGCCGTCCTGATCGTGGGGCCGAACACGGCCTTCCTGCGCTACATCGGCGAGGTGCTGCCCGCGCTCGGCGAGACCGGCGTCCTGCTCGCCACCCAGGCCGAGCTCTTCCCCGGGATCCATGCCGACGGCGCCGACACCCCCCGCGCCGCCGCCGTCAAGGGCGGCGCCGCGATGGCCGAGGCGCTCGCCCTCGCCGTCCGCGACCGGCAGCAGCTGCCCGAGCCCGGCGCCCCGCTGGTCATCCGGCACGACGACGGCGACCTCGTCCTGGACTGGGAGATCGCCTACGAGGCCCGGCAGGCGGCCCGCGACACCCGGCTGCCCCACAACCTCGCCCGCCCGCACTTCGCCTTCCGGATCATCGACGCCCTCACCGCGCAGCTCACCGAGCGCATCGGCGCCGACCCGCACGGCGGGCCCAACTTCCTGGGCCCCGACGACATCGCCCAGCTCGGCAGGAACGTGGCCGTCAGCAAGGAGGTGCACTCCGCGGTCGACGAGCTGTGGCCGCCGCTCACCCCGGAGGGATTCCTCACCGACTATCTGGCCGAGCCCGTCTACGTACCGGACGCGGACGCCGCAGCCGTCCGGCGTGCGCCCGGCGAAGGGGCGTGGACGCCCGCCGACGTCCCGCTGCTGGACGAGGTGGCGGAACTCCTGGGGGTCGACGACAGCGCGGAGCGCGCAGCCGCCGAGGCCGAGCGCCAGGAGCGGATCGCTTACGCGCAGGGCGTCCTGGAGCTGTCGAGGGGCTCGGAGTCGTACGAGTTCGAGGACGAGGAGTCCGAGGTGCTCGCCGCGCACGACATCATCGACGCCGAACGGATGGCGGACCGGCAGGAGGAGGCCGATCACCGCAGCGCGGCGGAGCGCGCCGCCGCCGACCGGACCTGGGCCTTCGGGCACATCATCGTCGACGAGGCTCAGGAGCTCTCGCCGATGGCGTGGCGGCTGCTGATGCGCCGCTCCCCGACCCGTGCGATGACGCTGGTCGGCGACCCCGCGCAGACCTCCGAGGAGGCGGGCGTCGGCTCGTGGGAGAAGATCCTGCGGCCGTACGTGGGTGACCGCTTCGAGCACACGACGCTCAAGGTCAACTACCGTACGCCCGCCGAGATCATGGAGCTGGCCGCCCGGGTGGTACGGGCCGAGGACCCCTCCTTCGAGCCGCCGGGTTCGGTGCGGTCCACCGGCGAGGTGCCGTGGATCCGGGACGCCGGCGAGGACCTGGCGGGCGCGGTGGCGCGGGCGGTCTCCGAGCTGACGCCCGAGGAGGGCCGCCTCGCGGTGATCGCACCTGCCGCTCTCCACGCGGAGATCGCGGCGCCGCTGGACGGCGTCACGGCCGGCGCCGAGCCCGATCTGACCCGCCCGGTGGTACTGCTCGACCCCCGGCAGGCCAAGGGGCTCGAATTCGACCATGTACTGGTCGTGGAGCCCGGCCGGTACGGGACCAGCGATCTGTACGTGGCACTGACCCGCGCCACCCAGCGCCTGGGCATCATCCACCGCGAGAAGCTGCCCGAGGCCCTGCGCTGACGGCGCCCGGGGTGTGAGTCCGAGCCCGGGACCCGGCGGGCGGGGCCGTCGGGCCGCCCGTCCGGACAGCGCAGGGCCCGGGACCCGGCGGGCGGGGCCGTCGGCGCGGCGGCTCGGTTAGCCTCCGGGCATGGAACATGTGGCTCAAGAGGACCTGACGGGACGGGCGCGGCTGCGGCGGTGTGCGCTGGAGCTGTTCGCCGAGCGGGGCTTCGAGGCCACCTCGACGCGGGCGGTCGCGGCCGCGGCCGGGCTGTCGCCCGCGCTCGTCACCCGGCACTTCGGCTCCAAGCAGGGGCTGCGGGCTGCGGTGGACGAGGAGGTGCTGGGCCGGATCGGGGAGGCTCTCGCCTCGGTCGAGTCGCGGTCCGGTGATCTGATGGCCTCGCTCGGAGATGTCTCGGCGCGGCTGTTCGGCGCCGATCCCGTGCTGCGGGGGTATCTCCGCCAGGTCCTGCTGGAGGACAGCGAGGCGAGCGCCGAGCTCTTCGCCCGGCTCCTGCGTGGTGCGCGGGGCGAGTTGGAGCGGCTCGCGGCGGCGGGCGGCGCCCGGACGGGCTCCGGCGAACAGACCTGGGCGCCGTTCCAGATCCTCTGTCTCGTGCTCGGACCGCTGCTCCTGGAGCGGGTGATGCAGCCGGGCCTGGACCGGCCGATGTTCGCGCCCGAGGTACTGGCCCAACGCAGCACCGCCAACCAGCGGTTGCTGCTGCACGGCCTCTTCGGCGACGGGGCCGGCAGGGCCGTCTGACACAGCCCGGCGGGAGCGCCTTCGGACCAACCCTGATGCCCTCTCAGGGTTCACCCCGATGTTCAGGTGTACACGTGTTGAGCATAGTGAACACATGGATACATCTCACGGCGCCGGCACCGCGCCCATCTCGGCACGCCCCGCCCCAGACCCCCGTCTCGGCTGGCTCGACACCCTCCGCATCGCCCTGATCGTCATGGTGGTTGCCCACCACTGCGCCCAGGCCTACGGTCCGGCCGACTGGTGGTACGTGGAGGCCGGACCACGTTCCGACTTCCTGGCCACGCTGTCCGCGCTCGACGGCACGTTCTTCATGAGCCTCTTCTTCTTCGTCTCCGCCTACTTCGTGCCGGCTTCGTACTCCCGGCGCGGCGGTGGCTCCTTCGTCCGCGGCCGGCTGCTCCGGCTCGGCGTGCCGGTGCTGATCGGCGCACTGACCCTCGTACCGGCGCTGATGTACGCCTACTACACGCGCTACCGCGGCTATCCGGACATTTCCTTCCCCCGGTACTTCGCCGACGTGTACCTGGGGCTGGGCGAGCGGCCGGCGGACTGGAGCGGTCCGTCCTGGCCCGACCTGCAGTTCGGGCACCTCTGGTTCATCCAGAACCTGCTCGCCTACAGCCTGTTGTACGCGCTCTGCCGCGCGGCGGTCCGCTCCGTCCGCCGGTCCCCCGCCACGGACACCGCCGCCCTTGCGCCGCGCCGGGTGCTCGGACACCTCGCGCTCCTCGCGCTCACCGTGGTGCTCACGGGCGCGACGTTCGCCGCCCGGGTGCGGTATCCGCTCGACACCTGGGTGCCGTTCCTCGACTTCATCCAGGTCGAGCCCGCCCGGGTGCCGCAGTACGCCGGCTTCTTCGTCCTCGGGATACTCGCCCGTCGCGGCGACTGGCTCGTCCGGCTTCCCGCCCGGACGGGCCGGGTCTGGCTGTGGGCCGGGCTCGCCGGGTCCTGCCTGCTGTTCGCGGTGGGCGCCGACGCCCCGTTCTTCGGAGCGGGCGGCGCCGACGGGGCCTCGCTGCTGTGGTCCGCGTACGACAGCCTGCTCTGCGTAGCCCTGTGCACCGGGCTGCTGGTCTTCTTCCGGGAGAAGGCGCGGTGGAACACCCGGTTCAGCCGGTCCCTGGCGGGCGACTCCTTCGCGGTGTACGTGATCCACGTACCGATCGTGGTGGCCCTCCAGTTCGCCGTAGCGGGCCACGGGCTCCCGGCGCTCGGCGCGTTCGCACTCGTCACGGCGTGCGCGGTACCGGTCAGCTTCGCGGCCGCCCACGGGCTGCGCCGGATACCGGGGTTCCGCCGGGTCCTGTGAGCCCCGGGCGCCATGGCGCCGGGCGGCCCGGCCGGGTCCTACAACGGCGTCGCCGCTTCGAGTGCGACGAAGAGCGCGAAGGCCGCGTTCAGCGAGGACCCGGTGGACAGGGCCGTTCCCACCGCGGCGACGAACGCGGCGATCCCGGTCGGGGTGTGGATCGGCGGCCAGCCCTGCTCCGGCGGGACCGGCCCCAGCAGTGCGGCGACCCGCCGGGGGACGGGGCCGGCCGCGGCGAAGGCCGGGACGGTCTCCGTGGCGGCCCGGTGCGAGATGATCGCCGCCTTGCCGACCGTGCGGGCGGTGAGCCGCCGGTCCCCGGTGGTGACGGCCGCCTCCTCGTCCGCCCAGCGCTCCGTGCTGTACGTGATGGCCGCGCGCAGCGGCCGCAGCAGCGGGTTCGCGCAGCCGGCCAGCTGGACGGCGAGCAGCAGGCGGTGGTGGCGGCCCGCGAGATGGGCCCGTTCGTGGGCGAGGAGCGCCCGCTGCTCGGCCTTTGTCAGGCAGTCGAGCATCGCGGAGGAGACCATGATCCTGCCGGGCGAGCCGGGCAGGGCGTAGGCATACGGCACGCCGTCGGGCAGCACCGCGACCTCGGCCGTCGTCGACAGCCCGGCCAGTGTGCGGTGCGCGCGGGAGCGGAAGCGGTAGTGGCGCCGGACGACGGAGGCGCAGCCCGCGGCCACGGCCATGAGCGCGGCGATCGCCATCTTGCCGACGAACCCGTCGTGCGGAACGGCCTTCCTGACCTCGTCGTCGGACCAGCCGTCAGGTAGCGGGTTGCCGGGCAGCTGGGCCGTGCCGACCACGGCCAGAAGACCGAGGCAGAGCGTGCTGCACGAGGCCAGGATCACGGCGATGGTCGCGAGCAGACGGGCGGCACTTCGCGGGTGCAGATGCTGCTCCGCCAGGCGTGCGATGGGCAGCGCCGTGAGGGGCAGGATCAGGGGCAGACAGACGAAGACACCCATCGGTCAGCTCTCCGGCTCGTCCGTGGCCCGCCCGGCGGGGCCGGAGCCGCTCTCGCCGAGCAGCGACCTCAGCAGGTCCTCGTCGTCCGGCGACAGCGCGGAGACGAAGCTGGACAGCACGGCGTCCCGGTCGTCGCGCTGGTCGAGCAGCCGGCGCATCCGGAACGCGGTGAGTCCGGCCCCGTTCGCCGTCGACTGCCACAGCACCGGGCGGCCCGAACCAGTACGGGTGACCGCCTGCTTGCCGAGCAGCCGGGTCAGGATGGTGATGACCGTGCTGTACGAGAGTCCGCCGTCGAGGCGTTCCTGCACCCAGGCCGCGGTGACGGGTTCGCTCGCCCCGCCCAGTACGGCCAGCACCTGGATCTCCAGTTCGCCCTGGCCACGCCGGCGGGCCCGCGGCTCCTGCGGACGGCCTTGCTTCTCTCCGCCCACGACGCGGCCCCTTTCGTAACTCTGCCCGGCCGCTCGTCCAACTGCCGGGCGCCGGGGCATCCTACCCAGCCGCCCGGACGTCCCGTGGGCTCGGCGGAGACCGCGGCCGCATCCGCCACACAAACTCTACAGTGCTGTAGATTTCAGGTGCCGCCACTCGGCGGCCGCGCGATCACGCGCGGCCGCGACGATGCGCGGCGCGACGCGCAGAGGGAGAAGATCATGGGCGTGAGCCTCGCCAAGGGTGGAAACGTCTCGCTGACCAAGGAGGCCCCCGGACTCACCGCGGTCCTCGTCGGACTCGGCTGGGACGTCCGTACGACCACCGGCACGGACTACGACCTGGACGCCAGCGCGCTGCTGTGCGACGAGGCCGGGAAGGTCGGTTCGAACGACAACTTCGTCTTCTACAACAACCTGAAGAGCCCCGACGGTTCGGTCGAGCACACCGGCGACAACCTCACCGGCGAGGGCGAGGGTGACGACGAGATCGTCAAGGTGGACCTCGCAGGCGTACCGGCCGAGGTCGCCAAGATCGTGTTCCCCGTCTCGATCCACGACGCGGAGAGCCGCGGCCAGAGCTTCGGCCAGGTCCGCAACGCCTACATCCGCGTCGTCAACCAGGCGGGCGGCGCCGAGATCGCCCGCTACGACTTGAGCGAGGACGCCTCCACGGAGACCGCCATGGTCTTCGGCGAGCTGTACCGCAACGGCGCCGAGTGGAAGTTCCGCGCCGTCGGACAGGGCTACGCCGCCGGACTCAGCGGAATCGTCGCCGACTTCGGCGTCAGTCTCTGACCCGTTCCGGGTCACCGTCGTACCGCCCCCTGCCGAGAGTGGAGCCATGACCGTCAACCTGACCAAGGGCCAGCAGATCAGCCTCACCAAGACGGGCGGCGGGGAACTCACCGTCGTACGCATGGGCCTGGGCTGGAAGTCCGCACCCCGCAGGGGGTTTCTCGCCCGGCTGGCCGCCCGCGAGATCGACCTGGACGCCTCCGCCGTCCTCTTCGCGGGCGCGGCCCCGCAGGATGTCGTCTTCTTCCAGCACCTGACCAGCGACGACGGCTCGGTCCGGCACAACGGCGACAACCGGGTCGGCGGCGCGGGCGAGGGCGGTGACGACGAGTCGATCGTCGTCGACCTGCAGCGCGTCCCGGCCCATGTCGACCAGATCGTCTTCACCGTGAACTCGTTCACGGGCCAGACCTTCGAGGAGGTCGACAACGCCTTCTGCCGGCTGGTCGACGAGACGACGGGGCAGGAGCTGGCGCGCTACACGCTGACCGGCGGCGGGCGCCACACCGCGCAGATCATGGCCAAGGTCCAGCGGTCCGGCACGGGATGGCAGATGACGGCCATCGGCAGCGCGGCTCAGGGACGCACCTTCCAGGACCTGATGCCGGCCGTCGCCGCGCACCTGTAGGGCCTTCCCTCCGGATCACGCGCACGCGCGCGTCCGTAGGGCCTTCCCACCGGATCACGCACACTCGCGCACCTGCCGGCACTCATCACTTCGACCGACCCTGGAGTATTTCGAATGGCACTGTGGGACCGCGTCAAGGAATCGGCGTCGACGATGCAGACGCAGCTCAACGCCAAGAAGAACGACCTGAAGAGCGGGGCCTTCCGCGACGCGAGCATGGCCGTGTGTGCCCTCGTGGCCGCGGCCGACGGCTCCATCGACCCCGTCGAGCGGCAGCGGGTGGCCTCGCTGATCGCGGGGAACGAGGTACTGCGGAACTTTCCCGCCGAGGATCTGCAGCGCCGGTTCAACGACTACTGCCAGCAGTTGATCTCCGATTTCGACTTCGGGAAGGTCAGCCTCCTCCAGACCGTCGGCAAGGTCGGCAAGAAGCCCACCGAGGCCCGCGCGGTCATCCAGATCGGCATCGTCATCGGCGGCGCCGACGGCAACTTCGACAGCACCGAGCGCGCCGTGGTCCGCGAGGCCTGCTTCGCCGCCGGCATCGCACCGGCCGAGTTCGACCTGTAGTCCCGCGACACCCGGGGCGTGCCGCTGTCCGTACGCGGCACGCCCTTCGCCGTTCCCCGGACCACCCGCTCGATATGCGAGGTTCGCCCGGCTACCCCTCCCCCGCCGCCGCCCGGTCCGGACCGCGGGATTCCGCGCATCCTTGACACTCCGGAGCGGCAGGAGGAGCATCCTCACGTCGTTGACAACGTTGTCGGGGGCGGCGCCGTCGCGGAGTGGTCACGGCGTACCTGCTCCCAGCGCGTTGACCGTTCGTCATACACGAAGGGCAGGAACGGTGTCAGACACGCACAACCACCGGACGCGCACCGGGATCGGAGTCATAAGCTCCGTCGCGGTGACCGCCATGGCCGCGCTGGGAATGGCCACCACGGCCTCCCCCGCCTCCGCGGCCTCCCCCCACGGCACCGTCAAGAATCCCGTGTCGTACGTCAATCCGCTGATCGGCACGTCCAACGCGGGCAACACCTATCCGGGCGCGGTGCAGCCGTTCGGCATGCTGGCCTGGAGTCCGCAGAACTCGAAGGGCAAGCAGGTCTCGACCCCCGCTCCCGGCGGCTACCAGTACGACGCGACGAAGATCCGCGGCTTCAGCCTCACGCATCTCAACGGCGTCGGCTGCTCGGGCGCCAACGGCGACATCCCGATCATGCCGTACGTGGGTGACGTCGACTCCTCGCCCAGCGCGGACACCACCGACGCGAAGTACGCCGCAAGCTTCTCGCACGCCGACGAGAGCGCGTCGCCCGGCTACTACAAGGTCGGCCTGGCGAGCGGCGCGTCGGCGGCGCTCACCACCACCGCCCGGACCGGTTCGGGGAAGTTCGGCTTTCCCGCGGACAAGCCCGCGAGCATGCTGTTCCGTACCTCGAACTCGGAGAGCGGCAGCACCGGCGCCACGGTGAAGATCGACAAGGCGGCACGCACCGTGACGGGCTCCGTCACGGCGGGCAACTTCTGCGGTCCGCAGAGCGCGAACAACCGCAAGGACCTCTACACGCTCTACTTCACCGCCCACTTCGACAAGGCGTTCGCGAAGACCGGCACCTGGACCGACAGCAAGGTCGAGCCCGGCTCCACCTCGGCCTCCGGGGGTACGGGGTACAGCTCGTCCGGCAACGCCGTCGAAGGCAAGGGCTCCGGCGCGTACGTCACCTTCGCCGACGGGACCACCAAGGCCGGCGCCAAGGTCGCCGTCTCCTACGTCAGCGCTCGGAACGCCGAGGCCAACCTCCGTGCGGAGAACGGCCCCCGCAAGAGCTTCGACTCCGTCAGGACCCAGGCCGCCACCGCCTGGAACAAGGCGCTGAAGTCGGTCGAGGTCGGCGGCGGCAGCGAGGGCCGGCGCACCACCTTCTACACCGCGCTCTACCACTCCATGCTGGAACCCACGCTGACCAATGACGTGGACGGCCGCTACCTCGGCGCCGACCGCAAGCCGCACCGGCTCGCCAAGGGCCAGAAGGCCCAGTACGGCACCTTCTCCGGCTGGGACCAGTACCGCGCGCAGGTGCAGCTCATGACGCTGCTCAATCCTCGGGCGGGCAGCGACTACGCGCAGTCGCTGTACAACTACGCGGGCCAGCGCGGCGGCGAGTGGGACCGCTGGCTGCTGGAGAACGGCAAGACGAGCGTGATGTCGGGTGATCCCTCGGATGCGGCCCTCGCCGGGATCTACGCCTTCGGCGGCCATGACTTCGACGTCAAGGGCGCACTCAAATCACTGGTCAAGGCCGCGACGGTACCCACGGCGAACGACTCCGACAGCTCCGGCTGCAACGTCGAGTGCGTGGGCCAGCGGCCCGCGCTCGACAAGTACCTGGAGCTCGGATACGTACCGGCGGACAACTGCCACTGCTGGGGCGGCGCGGCCGAGACGCTGGAGGACGCGGCGGCCGACTACGGACTGTCCGAGCTGTCCCGCCAGACCGGCCGGACCGCCGACGCGAAGAGGTTCCTGGACCGCTCGGGGAACTGGACGAACGTGTTCGACGCCAACGCCACCCCGCAGGGCGGCTACATACGCGACCGGAAGGCGGACGGCACCTGGGCGGGCACCTTCACGCCGGGCACCGGCAGCGGTTTCGTCGAGGGATCCAGCGCGCGCTACACCTGGATGGTGTACTCGGACGTGGCCGGCCTGGCCGGCGCCATGGGCGGTGACGACCAGGCGGTGAAGCGCCTCGACGCCTTCTTCCGCACGCCGGACGGGAAGTTCGACTTCTCGGCGAAGGACGACACGCGCTACGACGCGACCAACGAGCCCGACATCAACGCCCCTTACCTGTACGACTACCTGGGCGCCCCGTACAAGACGCAGGAGACGGTCCGCGCGGAGCTGGACCAGCTGTGGACCGACGGGCCCGGCGGCATCCCCGGCAACGACGACGCGGGGACGATGTCGTCCTGGTACGTCTTCTCGGCGCTCGGCATGTACCCGCAGAACCCCAGCCGGGCCGACCTGACCCTGACCGCACCGCTGTTCCCGCACGCCGTGGTGCACACCGGGCACGGCAGGACGATCACGGTCGACGCGCCCGCCGCGTCGGCGGACAACACCTACATCCACGGACTGAAGGTCAACGGCCGCACCTCCACGAAGCCGTGGGTGCCCGCCTCGCTCGTCACGCACGGCGGGAAGCTGGACTACACCCTCGGCTCCACGGCGGACACCTCCTGGGGCGCGGCGAAGGCCGACGCCCCGCCGTCCTTCCCCGGCGGCGGTCTGAAGTACTTCACCGGCGCCACCCCCGAGCAGCTGAGGATCGAGCCGGGCAGGGGCAGCGCGGAGACCACCGTCAAGGTGCAGAGCATCGAGACGAAGGCCACCGCGGTCCACTGGACGGCGAAGGCTCCGGCCGGCGTCACCGTGACCCCGGCCGAGGGTGATTTCACCGTCCCGGCCCGCGGTTCGGTGAGCGCCACGCTGAAGGTGTCGGCCGCCGCGGACACCGGCGAGGGCCACTACACGGTCCCGGTGACGCTGAAGTCGTCCACGGGTGAGGAGCTCCCGAAGACCTCGGCCTCGCTGACCGTCGCGGAGAAGAACGGCATGCTGTGGAACCGCAACAGCACCGCCATCTCCGCCGACGACGACAAACCGCAGGCCAACTTCGACGGTGAGGGCTGGAGCTACTCGGCCAAGGCGCTCGCCTCGGCGGGCGCGACACCCGGCGGGAAGGTCTCGTCCGGCGGCTTCGACTTCGGCTGGCCCGAGGTGGCGGCGGGCGACCCGGACAACATCGAGGTGGCCGGCACCGAACCGCAGGTGCTGAACGTTCCCGCAGCCCCGGGCGACACGAAGCTCAGCCTGCTGGGCAGCGCGGCCGAGGGCTCGGCCTCCGGGCAGGCGACGCTGACGTACACCGACGGCACCACGCAGCAGGCGGAGATCGGTTTCAGTGACTGGACGCTGGGCGGCGGCGCGGACAAGCCGTCGTTCGGCAACACGGTCGCCGTGCACACCGCGTACCGCGACGTCCAGGGCGGCGGGACGGACCCGGTGGGCACCGAGATCTTCGCCACCGCCCCGATCGCGCTCCAGGCGGGCAAGCAGCTCGCGAGCGTGACCCTGCCGTCCACGACGGACGGCGGTGTGATCCACGTCTTCGCGGTTGCCACGGCCTGACGGCCGGCAGCCCGGACAACGGAACGGGCCGCCGCGGCGAGGGAACTCTCCCCCGCCGCGGCGGCCCGTCGGCGTCCTGGTCAGACCAGGTCGAACCGGTCCAGGTTCATGACCTTGTCCCACGCCGCGACGAAGTCCTTCACGAACTTCTCCTTCGCATCGTCACTCGCGTAGACCTCCGCGAGTGCGCGCAGCTCCGAGTTCGAGCCGAAGACGAGGTCGGCGCGGCTGCCGGTCCACTTCACCGCTCCGGAGGCGTCGCGGCCCTCGAAGGCCGTGGCGTCCTCGGACGTCGCCTTCCACGTCGTACCCAGGTCGAGCAGGTTGACGAAGAAGTCGTTGGTCAGCTGCCCGGGGGTCTCGGTGAGGACACCGAGCGAGGACTGCTGGTGGTTCGCGCCGAGCACCCGCAGCCCGCCGACGAGGACCGTCAGCTCGGGGGCGGTGAGGGTCAGCAGGTTCGCCCGGTCGAGCAGCAGGTACTCGGCGGGCAGCCGGCTGGACTTGCCGGCGTAGTTGCGGAACCCGTCGGCGGCCGGCTCCAGCTCGACGAACGACTCGACGTCCGTCTGCTCCTGCGACGCGTCGACGCGTCCGGCGGCGAAGGGGACCTCGACGTCGAAGCCGGCGTCCTTGGCCGCCTTCTCGACGGCCGCGGCGCCGGCGAGCACGATGAGGTCGGCGAGCGAGACCTGCTTGCCGCCGGACTGCTCGGAGTTGAAGGACTCCTGGATCCCCTGGAGGGTGCGCAGCACCGCCGCCAGCTGGTCCGGGCCGTTGACGTCCCAGCAGTTCTGCGGCTCCAGACGGATGCGCGCGCCGTTGGCACCGCCGCGCTTGTCGCTGCCCCGGAAGGAGGAGGCCGAGGCCCAGGCGGTGGAGACGAGCTCGGAGACCGGAAGGCCCGAGTCGAGGATCCGGGCCTTGAGCGCCGCGACGTCCGAGGCGTCGACGGTCTCGTACGTCCGCGCCGGGAGCGGGTCCTGCCAGACCAGCGTCTGGGCCGGGACCTCGGGGCCGAGGTAGCGCACGATCGGCCCCATGTCGCGGTGGGTGAGCTTGAACCAGGCGCGGGCGAAGGCGTCCGCGAACGCGTCCGGGTTCTGGTGGAAGCGCCGCGAGATCTCCTCGTACGCCGGGTCGAACCGGAGCGAGAGGTCGGTCGTCAGCATGGTCGGGGCGTGGGTCTTCGACGCGTCGAACGCGTCGGGGACGGTGTTCGCACCGGCGCCGTCCTTCGGCCGCCACTGGTGGGCGCCCGCAGGGCTCTTGAACAGCTCCCACTCGTAGCCGAAGAGGATGTCGAAGAAGCTGTTGTCCCAGGCGGTCGGGGTGTCCGTCCAGATGCCCTCCAGCCCGCTGGTGATCGCGTCGGCGCCCTTGCCGGTGCCGTGCGTGCTCTGCCAGCCGAGGCCCTGCTGCTCCATCGGCGCGGCCTCCGGGTCGGCGCCGACGTTGTCGGCCGGGCCGGCGCCGTGGGTCTTGCCGAAGGTGTGGCCGCCCGCGATCAGGGCGACCGTCTCCTCGTCGTTCATCGCCATGCGGCGGAAGGTCTCGCGGATGTCGCGGGCCGCGGCGATCGGGTCCGGGGTCCCGTTCGGGCCCTCGGGGTTGACGTAGATGAGCCCCATCTGGACCGCGCCGAGCGGGCTCTCGAGCTCCCGGTCGCCGGTGTAGCGCTCGTCCCCGAGCCAGGTGGTCTCGGGACCCCAGTAGACGTCCTCGTCGGGCTCCCACACGTCCGCGCGGCCGCCGCCGAAGCCGAAGGTCTTGAAGCCCATGGACTCCAGGGCGACGTTGCCGGTGAGCACGATGAGGTCGGCCCACGAGAGGTTCTTGCCGTACTTCTTCTTGACCGGCCACAGCAGCCTGCGGGCCTTGTCGAGGCTGGCGTTGTCCGGCCAGCTGTTGAGCGGGGCGAACCGCTGCTGGCCGGCTCCGGCGCCGCCGCGGCCGTCGCTGATCCGGTAGGTGCCGGCGCTGTGCCAGGCCATCCGGATCATGAAGGGACCGTAGTTGCCGAAGTCGGCGGGCCACCAGTCCTGCGAGGTGGTGAGCACCTCGGCGATGTCCCGCTTCACGGCCGGCAGGTCGAGGCTCTTGAAGGCCTCGGCGTAGTCGAAGTCCTCACCGAGGGGGTTCGCGACGGCGGGGTTCTTGGCGAGGATCTTCAGGTTGAGCCGCTCCGGCCACCACTGGCGGTTTCCGCCGCCCTGGGTCGGGTGCGGCGCGCGACCGTGCGCGACCGGGCAGCCGGAGACCTCCTCGGTCTTCGGATCGGTGACGATCGCGTCGTGGTTCTCAGTCATGGAAATCCTTCCGGACGGGGCGGATCACATTGCTCTGGAACTGAGGGTGGTGGATCCGGGGGGTACTGGAATCGAGGGTGGCGGAACCAAGGGCGGCGTAATCACGGGCCGGGAGGGAGCGGAGGGAGACGGCGGCCTGCGCGTCGCCGCAGCCCGGAGGCGATCGCCTCGGATTCGAGGCGGTCACAGTCCGGATGCCGGCGTGGGCGCACCCGTCTCCTGAAGACACGCATTTTCCCCTGCTGTTGACCTGGCCCTTGGCTGTCAGCCGGAACCGATCCTACGATGGACCTAGTCCAAGTCAATACGACAGACGGGTCTGTACGAATCATTCGTAGAACAACGCACAGTTAGGCTGGTGGGAATGAGTGACCTGCTGGAACGGCTACGCGGACGTGGCTGGCGCATGACCGCTCAGCGCAGGGTGGTCGCCGAGGTCCTCTCGGGCGAGCACGTCCACCTCACGGCGGACGAGGTACTCGTGCGCGCCGCCGCCCGGCTGCCGGAGATCTCTCGCGCCACCGTCTACAACACCCTCGGCGAGCTGGTGGCGCTCGGCGAGGTGATCGAGGTGGGTACCGACGGCCGGGCCAGGCGCTACGACCCGAACGCCCATCACCCGCACCAGCACCTGGTGTGCTCGGCGTGCGGCACCATCCGCGACGTCCACCCCGACTCCGACCCACTGGCCGGGCTGCCGCCCTCGGAACGGTTCGGCTTCACCGTCTCGGATGTCGAGGTGACCTATCGGGGCCTGTGCCCCCAATGCACCGGCCGATGACCCGACAGCCCGGAACCTCCGGAGCACTCGTGCCCCGGAGGTTCCTCGACGCGTTTCGCCCGTTCCGGCCGTACACAGTTGGTCAGGAGAGCGAGATGTCCGGCTTGTAGAGGTCGAGCCACAGCGCCAGGTCGAGAGTGCGTTCCAGCCCGCGCCGGGAGGCCTGGGTGATCTGCGGTGCGTCGTGCTGCGCCGCGCGGGCGACCCGGTCTCGGTCCACGAGGTCGAAGACCGGGTGTGACGGCCGCGCCAGGAGATCCTTGGCGTGTCCCTGCAACGCGATCGCGTACTTGGGGTCCTGGGTCGAGGGATAGGGGCTCTTGACCCGGTCGTAGACCGACTTCGGCAGCACGTCCGCCGTCGCCTCGCGCAGCAGGGACTTCTCCCTGCCGTCGAAGGACTTCAGCGACCAGGGCGTGTTGTAGACGTACTCGACGAGGCGGTGGTCGCAGAAGGGCACGCGCACTTCGAGTCCGACCGCCATGCTCGCCCGGTCCTTCCGGTCGAGCAGGACGCGCACGAAGCGGGTCAGGTGCAGATGGCAGATCTTGCGCATCCTGAACTCGAAATCGCTCTCTCCGTCCAGGCGTTGTATGCCGGCGACCGCGGTGTCGTAGCTGTCCTGGATGTACGACGGGAGGTCGAGGGCCGCCGTCAGGTCACCCCTCAGCACATCGGAGTCGTCCCCGAAGTGCTGGGCGAAGCGCACGAGCCAGGGGAAGGTGTCGGCGCGCCTCGCTCCTTCGTCGAAGAACTGCAGATAGCCGCCGAAGACCTCGTCGGCCGACTCCCCCGAGAGCGCGACGGTCGAGTGTTCACGGATGGACCGGAACAGGAGGTACAGCGAGGCGTCCATGTCACCGAAGCCCATCGGGATGTCCCGGGCCCGGATCACCTTGGCCCGCACCTCGGGGTCGGCCAGGGCGTGCGAGTCCAGCACGATGTCGCGGTGGTCGGTGCCCGACGACCGCGCGACGTCGTGCACGTACGGGGTGTCCGGGGTGGTGCGCAGCTCGTCGGCGACGAAGTTGTCCGCCTGGCCGACGAAGTCGACCGCGAAGCTGCGCACCGTCTCGCCGTTCTCGGCCAGTTGACGGGCGGCGATCGCCGTCATGGCGGAGGAGTCGAGGCCGCCGGAGAGCAGGGTGCAGCGCGGCACATCGGAGACCATCTGGCGGCGCACTATGTCGTCCAGGAGCGCGCGCACATGGGCGATGGAGGCGTCCTTGCCGTCGGTGTGCGGCCGGGTCTCCAGCTGCCAGTAGACGTGCCGGCGCAACCCGCCCCGGTCGACGGTGACGACGGTGCCGGGCTCGACCTCGTTCATCCCCTCCCACACGGCGTGGCCGGGTGTCTTGACGAACGCGAAGAGCTCGCGCAGCCCGTCGAGGCCGACGCGGGCGCGGGCCAGCGGGTTGGCCAGGATCGCCTTGGGCTCGGAGCCGAACAGGACGCCGTCCGGGGTCTCGTAGTAGTAGAAGGGCTTGATACCCATCCGGTCACGGACCATGACGAGCCTGTCGTGGCGCCCGTCCCACACGGCGAACGCGTACATGCCGTTGAGGCGCTCGGCCACCGCCTCGCCCCACTCCAGGTACCCGCGCAGCACGACCTCCGTGTCGGAGTCCGTGGTGAACCGGTGCCCGCGCCCGGTCAGTTCACGTCGCAGCTCGGTGAAGTTGTACGTCTCCCCGGAGTAGACGAGGGCGACCGTGCCCTGCGGGGTGTCGGCCGTCATCGGCTGGCGCCCGCCGGGCAGGTCGATGATGGCCAGCCGACGGTGCCCGAGGGCGGCCGGACCGTTGATCCACGTACCGCAGTCGTCGGGGCCTCGGCAGGACATCGTCTCCGTCATCGCGTCCAGGGTCGAGGTCTCACTGCGCAAATCGCGTTCGAAGGAGACCCAGCCGGTGATGCCACACATGCGCTACCTCCTGCGTGCTGTCGTCGACCGGGGCCCGGGAACCACAGCTGAGCAGCGGATTCGAGGCCTGCGCCACTCCCGGCCGAACTAGATGTACTGCGCAGTTACGTAACGAGAGTGCGTCGCGCCATTGCATACGGTCAACGTGGCCGTAACGCCGCCGAGGCCTGCCACCGCACGCTTTCGGCCGCTCGCCGCACCGCGCGGCACCGCGGCGTCACGGGACGTGCCGCCCCGCAGGCGCCGGAACAGGGGTCGGGGCGGGGCGGAGCAACATATTCCGGCCATGGGCAAAGACTTACCCAATGTCGCGAACGACTCCTCACCGACGGACGGGGGCCGCAGCCGCTCGCACGGCTCCGACAGGCCCTAAAGGCCCTAGTCCTGCCAGTAGAACAACAGGGTGTCGACGCTGGCGGGTTCACGCTCGCCGAAGTAGTAGACGCAGAGGCCGGTGACCCGGATCGCGCCGGTGGTCCCGTCGATCCAGCGGAAGCCGGCCGATTCGAGGGCAGCGCGTGCGGCGAGAGCGGCGCCGTCGTCCGTGCCGTCGCCGGTGGCGAACCGCCCGAGGGTGCTGACACTCAACTGACCCTCCCGGCACTCGATCACGTGGTAGGTCCCACCGCCCTGGTGGTGGTGTTCGCCGCACGGCACAGGAGGTTCCGGCGCGAGCCCCGCCGTCTCCAACGCCGCTGTCGCCCGACGGAGTTGTCCGTCCTGGACGACGGGCTGCGGCGGCTCGGTACACAGCGCCTCGACGCGCCAGCGAGGATCGCTCTGCCGTTCGCAACGAGGCGCATACTCGTGCACGATCGCGCCGCGGAGTTCCTCGTCCAGGCCGTCCACCTCGACCCGGGGGCACCCCAGGCTCTCGTACACGGCCCGGGTCTCGGCCGCGTCACCGGTGAGGCGGTGCAGCGCGTACCCGGCCCAGAGCGCGGCATCCGTCGTCGGCGCATCGCCGAGGTATCCGCGCAGCCGTACAGGATCGGTCAGGAGCGACTGGGCCAGGTACGCGACGCCACGATCGCGGTCCGCCAGCGCGTCGGTCACATCCGCTCCCGCGCGATGCCGCATCCGGACGCGAAAGGCACGGTCCTCGGGCCGCCCGACACCGATATCGGCGAGGATCTCCTCAACCCCGTACCGCGTGACCAGCGCGTCCAGCGCGGCCTCGCCCGCTGTCCGCCGGTGAGGCCACGGAGAGGCCGCCAGCGTCACCAGCTCGGGCGCGGCCGACCGGTCGCCGAACAGGCCACGCGCTTTGAGGATCGCCTCGGGCATGGCGTACGAACGCTCATTGCGGCGGTCCTCGTGCTTCAGCCAGGGAAGCAGCTCCGCCGCCCGGTCCGCGAGCAGATCGAGAAGCGCGATGCGCACCTCGGCCACATCGTCGGGGTCGCGCACGCGTGCGATCAGCTCGGCCGCGTACCGCTCCGGAACCCGCCCGGCGAGCGCGAGGACGCAGGATCTGCGCCGCCACCACGGGTGTGCGGGATCGGCCACGTACCGGGCGAGTTCGCCGGCGTCGAGCGCAAGCAGGCCGACGGTGTCGGCCTTGCTAGCGGACGGCACCAGCATCTCTATGTTTCGCATGTGCGGATGCTACTGGTGGCTGCCGGGGGGGGCCGGAGCGGAGCTCACCCGGAGCACAGCGGAATCAGGACATAAAGCGAACGTTCCAGCGGTCATTGGCCGAACCGGCCGCTCGCGGTGAGACATCGCATCTCCATGGGGAGATGAAACGGGAAACAGCACCGATCGCCTTGTCCGCCGGGCGGGGATTGCCGCACTCTTTCGTGCGGGCCCTTCGCCTGGACGGATGGTTATGGAGGTTCCCGTGCCCCAGCCGTCCACCGAGTTCGGTGAGGAGCTGAGGAGGCGTCGCCTGGACGCCGGACTCAGCCTCACAGCAATGTCTGCCGCCGTTCACTACAGCAAGGCTCAGCTGAGCAAGGTCGAACGAGGCATCAAGCCGCCCAGCCGCGATCTCGTCCGGCTGTGCGACGCCGCTCTGAACGCCGACGGCGCACTGAACGCCCTCGGCACCCCAGCCGTTGCCGGCACAGCGGTCGACGCCGTGCCGCGAGAAGTCGATGAGGAGGATTGGATGATGCAGCTGTCACCGGACGGCAGGGGCCGGTTCCGGCCCCTGGGGCGGCGACAGGTCGTGGGCGCGGGGGCCGCCTCGTTGATGCGGCTGGGTCTTGGTGGCCAGGGCCCGGCCACCCCGGCCGCGGGCATCGGAATGCTGGAGGCGTCCCGCTCGCTGTTCACGCACTACCGGCGACTGGGCCAGAGCGTCCAGCCCGGATTCCTGCTGCCCGCTCTGATCGCACAGACCCACACGTTGCGGGAACTGTCCGCGCACTCCGACGGCACCACCCGCCGTGAGCTGCTTGAACTCGCCTCGCGATACGCCGAGTACATCGGCTGGCTCGTCCAGGAGTCGGGGGATGAACAGGCGGCGCTGTGGTGGACGCAGCGCGCGGTGGACCTCGCGGCCGCCGGCGGTGACCCGGCGCTGGCCGGCTACGCGCTGGTCCGCAGGGCGTTGATCACGCTGTACCAGGACGACGCCGAGCAGACGGTGGCCCTGGCCCGGCGGGCTCAGAGCGGCAAGCTGCCACCGCGGATCCGCGGACTGGCTGCGCAGCGTGAAGCGCAGGGGCACGCGCTCGCGGGTGACCACCGGGCCTGTCTGCGTGCGCTGGACCGCGCCCGTGCGCTGCTCGCCGCTGACGAGGGCAGCCCCGACGCGACGGTGATCGGCAGCATGCATCTGCCCGATTCAGTCGGAATGGTCACTGGCTGGTGCCTGGTCGACCTCGGCCGGCCCGGGGAGGCTGCCGAGGAGCTCGACCGGCAGCTCTCCCTGGTCTCCGGCGACGCACTGCGTACTCAGGCGCGGTACGGCGTCCGCAGGGCGCTCGCCTACGCGTCGGACGGCGAGATCGACCACGCCTGTGCGTTGACGGTGCCCCTGCTGGACGGGGTCGCGACCATCCGTTCCGCGACCATCACGATCGACCTACACCGCCTCGCCCGCGTCCTGGCCCGCCACGCCGATCACGCGTCGGTGCGCCGGCTGGGGCCCCGGCTCGGCACGTTGTCACGCCTTCCCACTTCCTGAAGAGAGGCATCGTCATGACCGACGTCTTCATCAACTACCGCACGGGGGACGGCGAGAAGACCGCCGCCCTGATCGACCAGGAGCTCTCGCGCCGCTTCGGGAGCGGACGGATCTTCCGGGCCTCGAAGTCCGTCGCACCCGGTCGGCCCTACCCCGACGACCTGCTGAACGGCCTGCGGCGCAGCAGCGTACTCCTGGCGGTCATCGGTCCCGACTGGACGAACTTCCGCGAGCGGCTGCGCGATCCGCAGGACTGGGTGCGCCGGGAGCTCGTCGAGGCGTTCGCCCGTGAGCTTCCGGTCGTCCCCGTACTGGAGGGCCGCAAGACGGACCGGCTCAGCAAGAAGGACCTGCCCGGCGAACTGGCCCGGCTCGCCGACCTCCAGTCCATCGCGTTCAGTACACAGGACACCGGGGCCGGACTGAAACGTCTCGGCGATGTGGTGGCCGACATGGTCCCCGGACTGCACGACCTGGACCTGGACGACGCCGCCTCGCTCGTTCCCGACTCCGTGGTGAACACGGTCGGGGACGTGAGCGGAACAGCCGTCCAGAGCCGCGACTTCACCGGAGACGTCGGCGGCACCGTCGTCAAAGGCGCGGGTGGACCGGTCCACACGGGTCACGGCGACATCTACCAGAACTCGCGCCACGACTCGGGCGGACGGCACTTCTCCGGCAACGGGATGACGTACTTCGAGGGCGACCAGCATGGCGGCATCCAGCACCGCTTCGGCGAACCGGACCGGCGCGAGGACGACGTTCGGTGAGCGAGCGCAGCAGCACACGGGTCGAGGGCGCACAGGGCCCCATGCACACCGGCAGCGGCAACATGTACGTCACCGTCGGCCCTGATCTGGGGGATCCGGGCCGGCCGTCCTTCCGCCGGATCGCCGACGACCAGCTCACATGGCTGCGTCGGGTGCTGGTCGCTCCGAGCGGCATGGGCGCGGCCCGTGCCGAACTGGCCGATACCGGCACGGTGATCCTGGACGGCTTGCCCGGAAGCGGCCGAACCTCCGCGGCCCGGGTGCTCCTGCGCGAGTCCCATCGGGACTCCGGCGTCTTCCGCGAGCTCCTGCCGGGCGAGGAGGGCGAGCTGTCCCTCACGGACCCGGGTCTGGTCGGGTCCGGCGACCGATTACTGCTGGATCTGTCGGCGGCCGACGCCGCTCGATGGGCTGCGGCCCGGTCCGGACTCCCCGCTCTGCGTAAAGCCGTGCACGATCAGCACGCGCGTCTCGTGGTCGTCATGCCGCACGGCGGCGTCCTTGAATCCGACCTCCAGCGCAACCGGGTCGTGATCGATGACCCACCCGGCCTCAACGTCTTCCGGCGCCACCTGCGGATGCACGGTGTGCCGTGCGAGCGGTATCTGCGGCCCGACCCCACCGTGGACGAATTCCTCCGCGAGCGCAGGCCGATGCGGGAGATCGCGGACTTCGCCGACCTGGTACGACGGGCCCGCGGGGCAGCGCGGACGGGCGACGGATTCCCGCAGTGGTGCGCGACGGCGCTCAGGTCACGGGCGGACCGGCGAAACGATGTCGCCGCTCTCGTCGCACGTCTGCGGGAGAGCCCTCAGCGGGCCCTCCTGATTGCCGTGGCCATGCTGCACGGCGCACACGCCGACGTCATCCACGGTGCGACCCAGCTTCTGCTGGGCGTTACCGGGTCCCCGCCCGAGGGATTCCCGCTGCTCCAGCGCAGGGACCTCGCCGAGCGTCTGACGGAGATCTCCGCGGAGACCGGACCGGACGGGCACGTCCGGTTCACGGAACTGGACTACGACTCCGCGGTCCGCACCCACTTCTGGGACCACATGCCGGACCTGCGGCAGCATCTGGGCGTCTGGACCGCGCGCAGCATGGACCTGGACGGAACACACGTCACCCGGGGACTCCGCGACGGGATGGTGACCCAGCTGGCCGGACAGTATCTGCGGACGGGGCACGGAGAGGGGCTGGCATCCCTCGCTGAGGAGTGGGGATCCACCGGCGCGAGCCGCGCCGGGCTGGAGGCGGCCGTACAGGCCCTCACCTGCGGCCTGAACGATCCCGCGCACGGCAGGCACTTCCGCGAAAGGGTCTATCAGTGGTGCGCCAACAGGCGGCTCCAGGGAGAGTTCGCCCAGGTGCTCGTCCAGGTGTGCGCCGATGTCATCGCGTCGAGCCATCCCGACCAGGCCCTGCTCCGCCTCTACTACCTGGCCTGCCGCGAACCCGACACCACGCATGCGCTCAGAGCGCTGTGCGAACTGGTGGACACGAGCCACCGACTGCGCCGGCGGCTGCTGAACCGGCTCGCGGGACCAGCACTCGCACCGGCGGAACTCGGCATCTTCCTGTCGGTCTGCGCCCCGGAGCCGCTCACCGACCCGTACGACAACGGGCGCGCGCTGGTCGAGGAGAGTGCCGTGCGAGGCGCCTTGATGGCCTGCTGGCGGGACGTACTGGGAGATCTGCCACAGAGCGGCTGGCAGCCGCAGGCCCGACGCTGGCTGTACACGGCGGCCTTCGGCGACCGCCTCGGTGGCATCCTGCTCGACGTCCTCGTCGAAGCGGCCGACCGGTGCGGCAGCCGCCGGGGCGCGGCTTTCGCCGCGTTGTACGCGAGCGCCCGCGATGCCGAACCCACCGCCCCGTTCGGATCCGCGTACGCCGCGGAGACCACTGACCTGCTGTTCCAGAAGATCTGTGCGGCGCAGGGCCTCGGCCGGCCGACCACACCGCCGCAGGCGGAATCTGCGAGGGAGACCGAATCATGACGACCGGATGCAGGACGACGACTGTCTTCCTCACTGTTCTGTGCGGGCTGCTGCTGACCATTCTGGGTCTCACGGAGCGATGGCCGCTGTGGGCGTGGCCGGTCCTGGCAGTGGTCCTCGGCGCCGCGCCGGCCGTGGCCTTCAGGATCGCCGCGCGCCGTCGCGGACCCACGCGGATCACGTTCGAGGAACAGCTCACCGCGGCTCCTGTCGAGCGCAGGGAACACCATGTCAGCCGTATCGCACTGCCCAGTCACTGGGCCGATTACGACTTCCTGATCTCGGCGACCGTTCGCTGGTACCCCTTCGACACGTCCGACGACGATCCCGTGCTCAACCCGGCGGGCCTCGCCGTCGAAGCGGTGCTGGACCGGGCCCGTGCGATCACCGAATGGCGCGAGCCCGGCCGGGTGTCACTCGTGCAGCACGAGCTGAGCGGTGCGCTCAGCCGGATGCGTCCGGACAGCACCGGGCACCTCCAGGCGATGGCGGAGAACGTGACGCTCACCCTGCACGAACACGACCAGGAGCGCCTGGACAGACTCGCCGGAGTCCGCAAGGACAAGGCGGTCTGGGAGCACCAGCGCAAGTACGAACAGAGCAAGCGCAAGTACTTGGGTGAGGACGTGCTCAAGGACACCGGCAGTGCGGTGGTCTGGTGGCTCGCCAAGAACGATGATCATGTGGAGAAGACCGTGGCCGACCTGGGCCTTCTTGCCCGACTCGCGTCCGCGGCCAACGACACCGATGTCCCTGACCGGCTGCGCGATCTGATTCCCGGGCAGCGCGGGGACGAGGAGTTCCGGGCGTTGCTGGAAGATCGGAGCGCCTCCTTCGAAGCGCCGCCGACGGCCGCGGACCTTCTCGCGGACGGGCTGAAAGCGCTGGACTTCCCCGACGGGGATCCGCGGCGGGCGATCCTGGCGAAACAGATGGCCGAAGTCATCCGGACGCAGGATCAGCACGAGACGGCTGACGAGGTGCTGAGCCGGTTCGGCCCGCAGGCGACGTTCACACCGGACGTCGCGGACCCGGCCCCGGACTCCCCCGGCGGCGTGACCGGTAGGGCGTTCCCGCCCCGGCCTCGGGAGGAGGACGATGGACGCTGAACCGGCCGCTCTCGCCGCTGCGGGAGCATCCACCCTGGTCTCGCTGATGGTCACCGACGCCTGGGCGCAGGCGCGTCAGCTCGTCGGCCGGCTCGTCACACGCGGCTCGTCGGACGGTGCCTCGGTCGCGGAGCTGGACGCCGCACGGGCCGGACTGCTCGCAGCCGACGCCCGCGACCGCGCGCGGGCCACCCGGGAGATCACCGCCCAGTGGCACGTCCGCCTGCACGACCTGCTGCGGACAGGCGCCGTCACCGGGGAAGACCTGCGCGAACTGCTGGCCTCGCTTCAGCGGATCACGGACGCCGCCGGGCCGGGCCCGGTCACCGTGCACAACAGCATCACCGGCGGTGTGCACGAAGGACCGGTGATTCAGTCGGGCCACATCACCGGACTCACCTTCCACATCCGTGATCCGGCCGCCGCAAGGCCGGACAACGGCCTCAGGCCTTTTCCGGAGCCCCCTTCCTGACCCCCGTCCTGGGCAGTCTCGTCGCCCCCGCCGCGGCGAACAGGCAGAAGCCGAGGACCCACCAGAAGGTGTCGGCGAACGCGGCGGGGATGTCGGGGCCCCGGGCGGACAGGCGGTTCTGCAGGACCACCGCGAGGGCGGCGGTGCCGATCGAGCCGCCGACCGTGTTGAGCAGGTTGAGTGCGCCGGAGGCCCGTGGGAGGTGTTCGGGTTCGATGCGGCTGTAGACGATGTTCATCACGGGTGCGCCCACCATGGCCATGCCGAAGCCGCGGACCGCGAGCGATGCGGCGACCGCCGCGTCCGGGAGGCCGTGGTGGAGCTGAGTGAAGGGGGCGGTGCCGGCGAGGATCAGCACGATTCCGGTGACCACCAGGGTCCTGGGGGCGACCTTGGTGATGGTGCGGGTGACCAGGACCGATCCGGCCGCCGCGCCGAGTCCCTGTGGTGCGAGGAGCAGTCCGGCCGCCCAGGCGGACATGCCCCGGCCGGTCTGGAAGTAGAGCGGGAGCAGGAACATCGTGCCGAACACCGACGCGCCCAGGACGAGCAGGGCGACGGCGGCGGCGCCGAAGGGGGGTCTGGTGAAGAGGCGGGGGTCGACCAGGGGTGTGCGGCGGGTCCGCAGGCCGTGCACGGTGAAGGCGGCGAGCATCGCCAGCCCCGCGCACACACCGGCGGTGGCCGGTACGGTGCGGCCGTGGGCGACCTCGGTCAGGCCGAACACCAGCACGGCCAGGCCGGGTGAGAGCAGCAGGGCCCCGCGCAGGTCGAACGGCGTCCGCCGCTCGGCCGCGGGCACCGCCGGCACGTAGCGGCGGGCCAGCAGGGCGGCGGTCAGGCCGATCGGCAGGTTGACCAGGAACAGCCACGGCCAGGGCGCCACGGAAAGGATGGAGCCGCCGGCCAGCGGACCGAACACCGGTGACAGCAGCGGGACGACCGCGACGACGCTGATCACCCGCCCGGTGCGGCCGGGGCCCGCGACGCGGGCCAGCAACGCCTGCCCGGTCGCGGGCAGCAGGCCGCCGCCGAGGCCCTGGATCACCCGGAACACGATCAGGCTGGTCACCGACCAGGCCGACGCGCAGAGCACCGAGCCGAGCAGGAAGACGCCCACGGCGGCGAGCCACGTCCGCCGGCCGCCGAACCGGTCGGCCAGCCAGCCGGACGCGGGCACGGCTGCGACCACGGCCAGCAGGTAGGCGGTGGTGACCCACTGGATCTCGGCGACGGACACGTCGAACTCGTCGGTGAGACGGTCGATTCCGACGCTGACGATCGTGGCGTCCAGGGTCGCCATGAAGGTGCCGAGTACCAGGATGAAGGCGATCCGCAGCAGTTCCCGGTCGACCCGCTCCTGCGGCGGTGCGGCGTTCGCGCTCATCGGCCCTCCAGGAGGCCGAGCACGTCGTCGTCGAGGTGCTCCTCCATGCCGCGGAGCAGGCCGAGCAGTTCCGCCGCGAGTCCGGGGACGGTGATCCGGTGGGCGAGGACGCCGGTCCAGCCGTCGCCGTCCGGCATGACGGTCAGGGTCACCGGGTGGTGGGTGGCCTCGCGGAAGCGGGTTGCGACGACGGTGAGTCCGGGGGCGGGTGCGCGGAGCCGGTCCGGGTCGACGGGGTAGTTCTCGAACACCACCATGGTGTCGAACAGCCTGCGCCGGCCGGTCAGCCGTTCCAGTTCGGACAGGGGTACGTGGTGGTGCTCGATCAGCGCCCGCTGCCGGGACTGCAGCCGGGCGAGCGTCTGCGCGAGGGTGCCGTCGAGCCGGGCCCGTACCGGCACGGTGTTGGCCAGCAGCCCGATGATCTCCTCGACGCCCTCCAGTTCCGGCGGGCGGCAGGACACCATCGCGCCGAAGCAGACGTCCGCGTGGCCGGAGCGGCGGGCGAGCAGCACCGCCCAGGCGCCCTGGACCAGCGTGTTCGGGGTGAGTCCGCGCCGGGCGGCGAGACGGGTGAGGCCGGCCACCAGCTCCGCGTCGAACTCGATGACCTCGGGTTCCTGCCAGGCCGGGCCCGGCTGCCCGCCGCCCAGGTAGTCGCCCTCGGGCAGGCCGTCGAGTTCGGCCGCCCAGGCGTCGAGGCCGGGCTCGCGCTCGGCGCACCAGCGCAGGTAGCCGGCGAACGGGACGGGGGCCGGCAGCTCCGGGGCAGCGCCGCGCACCCTCGCCGTGTACAGGGCGAACAGCTCGGTGAGGATGCGCGGGGCCGACCAGCCGTCGGAGAGTACGTGATGGCTGGTCAGGACCAGGTCGGCGCGTTCGGGGCCGCGCCGGATCACGGTGAGCCGCAGGAGCGGGCCGCGGGCGAGGTCGAACGGTTCGGCGAGGTCGGCCGCCAGCACCTCGTCGGCGGGGCCGTCGGCCACCCGGAAGTCCGGACGGGGCGACTGCGGGATCACCGCCAGGTCGGCGGGGAACACGGCGGCGAGGTTCGGATGGCGTTCCAGCAGGTCGGTGCCCGCGGCGCGCAGGGCGTCGAGGTCGAGCGGGCCGGCGAGGGAGAACGACGACTGGACGGTGTACGGGTCGGGCCGCTCGGTTCGCGAGTGCCGCAGCATCACCTCCTGCAACGGGGTCAGTGGCTGCACGTCGGCGGCCGGGCTGCTGTTGTCGAGGGCGCTGATCTCGGAGGCGGCCGCGATACGCAGGAGCGCGGCCCTGAGGTGTCCGGCCAGTTCCTCGGCCTCGGCGTCGGTGAACAGCGCGGACGGCCAGGTGATCCGGATCCCCAGCGCGTCGTCGCGTACCAGGGCGTTGACCATCAGGCTGTACGGCAGGGGCATCGTGTCCGAGCCGTTGGAGCCGAGCGGGCCGGCGTCCGGGGGTGCCTGCCAGGGCGTCTCCCGGTCCGGGGCGCCGGGGTAGCGGCCGAGGTAGTTCCAGGCGATCTCCGGTTCCACGGGGTCCAGCAGGCCCGCCGAGGTGAGGATGGAGTGGCCGAGGCCGTCGCCCTGGGCGCGCAGCCGCTCCCTGACGGCCTTCACGTCGTCGCCCGCTTCGAGCCTGACGGGGTGGATGGCGGTGAACCAGCCGACGGTCTGGGAGAGGTCGACCTGCCGGGGCCGGCCGTGGCTCTCCAGGGCGACCAGTACCTCGGGTGTTCCGCGCCAGTCCCGTACCGCTTGGGCGAGCGCCGTCAGCAGGACGGCGTCCGGCGTGGTGCGGTGGGCGGCCGGCAGGGTCGTGATCAGGGCGCGGGTCGGTGCGGCGTCGAGCCGGATCTCGTGGTGCCTCGCGGTGGCCACGGTATCGCGGGCGGGGTCGAGGGGGCGGGTGAGCGCCGGGGTCGCGGTCATCCGCCGCCAGTGCGGGAGTTCGGCGCTCCGGTCGGCGTCGCGCAGCGATCGCGCCCAGCCGAGGAAGGACTGGCCGTGCCGGGTCAGCGTCCCGCCGGAGTGGGCGTGCTCCAGGTCGTCCAGCAGGACGCGCCAGGACACCCCGTCGACGATCAGGTGGTGGGCGATCAGGACGAGACGGCCCGGCCGGCCGGGTCCGGCGTCCAGCCACACCGCGCGCAGCAGCGGACCGGTGCGCGGGTCCATCGCTTCGCGGGCCGCGGCGATCGCGTTGTCGGCCGGGGCGCGCAGGTCGCCGGAGGCCGGTAGGCGGGTGAGTACGTCGGCGGCGGTCACCGCGCCGGCCGGCGGGATGTGCAGCGTGTCGCCGGACAGGTGGGCCCGCAGTACGTCGTGGCGGGTCAGCAGCGCGTCGATGACGGAACGCCAGGCCGTCTCGTCGCCGCCCGGCGGGACGCAGACCTCGACCCACTGGCAGAATCCGTCGGCCGCTGTTCCCGCCCGGCGCAGCAGGTCGCGCATGACCGGGGTCAGCGGGGCGTTGCCGGTCGTGGGGGCCTGTCCGGCGTCGAGGGCGGCGGCGCGCTTCGCGATCCCGGCGACCGTCTCTCCCTCGAACACGTCCTTGGCGGTCAGGCCGAGTCCCTGGCGGCGGGCCCGCGACACCACTTGCAGCGAGACGATGCTGTCCCCTCCGATGGCGAAGAAGTCGTCGTCGGGGCCGATGTCATCGGTGCCGAGGACGTCGCGGAACACGCCGAGCAGGACGGCTTCGGCCCGGGTCGCGGGTTCGCGCCGGGCGGCCGCCCCGGTCTCGGGGGCCGGCAGTGCCGCGGAGTCGAGCTTGCCGCTGGGGCTCAGCGGCAGGCGGTCGATCGGTACGAGGGCTGTCGGCACCATGTGGTCGGGCAGTTCCCGGGCCAGGTACGCGCGGACCTGCGCGGTGTCGAGGTCGGCGGCGTCGGTGGGGATGACGTAGCCGACGAGCCTGCCCTCGCGGACGATGACGGCGCAGGCGCGCACGTCGGGGTGGCCGGTCAGGGTGGACTCGATCTCGCCGAGTTCGACGCGGAAGCCTCGGATCTTGATCTGGTGGTCGGCGCGGCCCAGGAACACCAGCTGTCCGTCCGGCCGCCACCGCACCAGGTCGCCGGTGCGGTACATGCGTTCGCCGGGCGGGCCGAACGGGTCGGCGACGAACGCGGCGGCGGTCAGGCCGGGGCGGCCGAGGTAGCCGCGGGCCAGGCTCGGCCCGGCGAGGTAGAGCTCGCCCGTCACGCCGGTGCCGGCCGGCTGGAGTCCGCCGTCCAGGACGTAGGCGCGGACGTTGGGGTCGGGGCGGCCGATCGGCAGCGGTCCGGTGTCGTCCGGGTCGTACTGCCAGGTGACGGAGTTGATGGTGACCTCGGTCGGGCCGTAGGCGTTGAACAGCGCCCGGCGGCCCTCGCCCCAGCGTCGCGCCAGCTCGGGATCGAGGCGTTCGGCGCCGACGACGAAGAAGACGTCGGGGCCGACGGTGCGGTCGTCGGGCATCGCGGCCAGGAACGACGGCAGCAGGTTCACTCCGGTGACCCGGTGTTCGGTGATGTAGTCGAGCAGTTCGTCGCCGGGGACCCGAACCTCTTCGGGTGCGATCACGGACGTGCCGCCGGAGAGCAGCGGCACCATGGTCTGCCAGAACGCGACGTCGAAGCCGGTCGAGGCGAAGTGCAGGTAGCGGTCGTGCTCGGTGACGCCGACGACGTCCTCCTGGAGGGCGATCAGGTCGGGCACGCCGCGGTGGGTGACGCCGACGCCCTTGGGCCGTCCGGTGGTTCCGGAGGTGTAGATGACGTAGGCGAGCGCATCCTCGGTGAGCCGGGCGCGGGCCTCGGCCGGGTCGGTGCCGGGGAAGGACGCGAGGGTGGCCGGGTCGTCCAGGCGCAGGACCGGGATGTCGCGGTCGACGGGCAGTCCGGCGCCGGTGGTCACGACGGCGGCCGGGGCGATGTCGTCGAACATGTAGGCCAGCCGCTCGCGCGGGTAGCTCTCGTCCATCGGTACGTACACGGCACCGGCCTTGGTCACGCCGAAGAGTGCGACGGTCATCTCGATGTCGCGTCCGGTCAGTACGGCGACCGGGTCCTGGGGCCGTACCCCGTGTGCGATCAGTGCCCGGGCAAGGCGGTTGGCCTGCCGGTCCAGTTCCTCGTAGCTCAGGCTGCGGTCGCGGCAGACCAGCGCCTCGGCGGCGGGCCTGCGCCGCACCCAGCCGGCGAACTCCTCCAGCCAGTGGCCTCGTTGCTTGGCGGGTACGGCGTCGGTGCCGGTGCGCAGCATCTGTGCCCGCTCGTCGGCGTCGAGCGCGGGGAGACGGAGCGCGGGCCGTGCCGGGTCGTCGACGATCTCGGTCAGGAGGTTGCGCAGCCAGCGGCCGTAGTCGCGCACGGTCCGCGCGGTGAAGGCGCGCGGCTGGTAGCCGAGGCCGATGGTGATCTCCTCGTCCGGGATCACGATGACGGTCAGCGCGTAGTGGGTGGCGTCGGTGATGTCCACCCCGGCGAGGTCGAGGCCGGGGGTGAGCGGGGTCCGCTTGCGGCTGGAGAGCGGGAAGTTCTCCATGACGAGCATCGTGTCGAACAGTTCTCCTACGCCCAGCGCCCGCTGGATCCCGGGCAGTCCGACGTGGTGGTGCTCGGCCAGTGCGACGCTCTCGGCGTGCACCTGGGCCATCAGGGCGGCCGCAGTCTGGTCCTGGGTGTGCCGGACGCGTACCGGGATCGTGGTGCCGAGCTGGCCGATCATCGACTCGACGTCGTCGACCTCGGCGGGGCGCCCGGAGACCGGGCAGCCGAACACGACGTCGCGGCGGCCGGTGAGCCGGCCCAGCAGCAGGCCCCACGCGGTCTGGAGCACGGTCGTCAGGGTGACGCCCCGGTCGCGGGCGAACGCGCGCAGCCGGCCGCTGAATTCGGCGCCCAGTGCGACAGTTTCGCGGCCGGGCCGCTCGACGCCGGACTCGACGCGCGCGGGGGCCAGCCTCGTCGCGTCGTCCACGCCGGCCAGCGCGTCCCGCCAGGCGGTGAGTGACGCCTCCCGGTCACGGCCGGCCAGCCAGCGGAAGTACTCGGACAGGGGTGGGGCGGCCGGTGCGGCGGGGCCGCCGCTCAGTTCGGCGTAGAGGGCGAGCAGGGTGCGGCCGACCAGCGGCATCGACCAGCCGTCCAGCAGGGCGTGGTGGTTGGTGATCACCAGCTTGTGCTCGGCGGGCCCGACGCGGGACAGCAGGAAGCGGATCAGCGGCGGCCTGGCCGGGGCGAAGGGTTGCTCCAGATCGGCGCGGGCCGCTTCGGGGAACCGGTCGTCCTGCCGCCATTCCAGGGCGACTTCGGCGGGGATGACCTGGACCACGTCGTCCCCGGCGGTGCCCAGGTACACCCGTAGTGCGGGGTGGCGGCGCAGCAGTTCGCGGGCGGCCTCGGCCATCCGGCCGGGATCCAGCTCGCCGGCCAGGGTGGTGACGGCCTGGACGACGTAGACGTCGGTGTCCTGCTCGTCGCGGACCAGGGTGTGGAAGGAGAGCCCGACCTGGAGCGGGGTGGCGGGCAGGATGTCGGCGATGGGGCCGGTGCGTTCGAGGGCGTCGATCGCGGGCTGGTCGAGGCCGACGAGCGGGAGGTCGGACGGGGTGAGCCCGCCCTCGGTGTGCAGCGCGTGCGCGGCCAGCGCGTCCAGGGCGGCGGCCCAGGACTGCTGGAGGGCCGTCACGGCGGCGGCGCCGAGCACTCCGGTCGCGGCGGTCCATTCGACGGCGAGCCGGGGCGCGCCCTCCTCGTGGACGAAGCAGTTGAGGGCCAGGATCTGCTCCAGGGCCTTGGCTCCTGGCTCGGTCACCGAGAAGGCGTCGCGCTCCGGCAGGCGCCAGCCGCTGGCGGCCGGCGGGGCGAAGCGGCCGAGGTAGTTCAGCAGGACGTCCGGCGGCGGGGTGGCTGCCAGCGCGGGTCCGGCCTCCGGGTCGAGGTGGCGCAGGACGCCGTAGCCGACGCCGCTGTCGGGGACGCCGCGGCGGGCCTCCTTGGCGGCGCGCAGGGCCTGCCCGACGTCGTCGGACGCGGGGACGCGCACCGGGTACTCGCTGGTGAACCAGCCGACCGTGCGGGCCAGGTCGAGGTGTTCGCGGCCGTGGCCCTCCATCGAGACGGTCAGCGCGTCGTCCCGCAGGCCCCAGCCGCGCAGGGCGAGCACGAGTGCGGTGAGCAGCACCTCGTCGACACCGGCGCGGTAGGCGGCGGGCAGCGTGGTCAGGAGCGCCTCGGTGGCCTCGGCGGAGGCGACGGTGACCGAGCGGTGGGCGGTGGAGACGGTGTCCCGGGTCCGGTCCAGCGGCCGGGCGCCGAGCCGGGACGCGGCGGCGAGCGCGGTGTGCCAGTAGTCGAGTTCGCCGCGTCGCGCGCCGGATGCGCCCTGCTCGGCGAGGAGTGCGGCGTGCCGCCGCCAGGACGACCCGACCGGTTCGAGGGTGCCGCCGGTGCAGGCCGTGTGCAGGTCGGGGAGCAGGATGCGCCAGGAGACGCCGTCCATGGCGAGGTGGTGCACGACGACGACCAGCCGGTCCGCGGTGTCCTCGCCGGTACGGAGCAGGGCCGCCCGCAGCAGATCGCCGGAGCCCGGGTCGAGTTCGGCAGCCAGTCGCTCCGCCAGCGCGGTCACGTCCTGGCCGCGGACCTCGTCGACGACGGGCCGGACCGAGCCGCGCGGGAGGATCTCCAGTCCTTCGGCCACCCGCAGGCGCAGTGCGTCGTGGTGGTCGAGCACGGTCTGTACGCCGGTGACCAGGTCGTGGCGGGCGAGTTCGTCGACGTGCAGCGCGGTCCACTGGGCGTATCCGGCGACGGTGCCGGTGTCGGGGTGCGGGTCGAGCAGGCCGCGCACGATCGGCGGCGCGGGTACCGGCCCGACCGGGTCGTCCGCCTCCTCGGGCGCCCGGGTCAGCGGTTCGGCCCCGGCCGCCAGCGCGGCGAAGGTGCGGCGGGCCAGCAGGTCCCGGGGGCGCAGCGAGAGGCCCGCCGCCCGCAGCCGGCTGCTGACCGTGATCGCGGTGATGCTGTCGCCGCCGAGGGCGAAGAAGTCGTCGTCCACGCGGACGCGTTCGACGTCCAGCACCTCGGCGAGGACCGCGCACAGCAGCCGCTCGGGTTCGGTGCGGGGCTCGCGGCCCCCGCCGCCGGGCAGCACGGGCGCGGGCAGGGCGGCGCGGTCGAGCTTGCCGTTGGGGGTGAGCGGCAGCCGGTCCAGCACCACGACCGCTGAGGGCACCATGTGCTCGGGGAGCCGTTCGGCCAGGTGGGCACGGGCCGCGTCCGGGGTGAGCGAGTCGGAGACGATGTAGCCGGTCAGCCGGGACGAGCGCACTCCGGCGGCCGCCGCGGTGACCCCGGGCAGTGCGGCGAGGGCCGCCTCCACCTCTCCGGTCTCCACCCGGTGGCCGCGGATCTTGACCTGTCCGTCGCCCCGGCCCCGGTACTCCAGGCCCCGGCCCGGCACCCACCGGGCGAGGTCGCCGGTGCGGTACATGCGTGCGCCGGGCGCGCCGAACGGGTCGGCCACGAAGCGTTCGGCGGTCGCCCCGGGCATGCCGAGGTAGCCGCGTGCGAGGTGCGGTCCGGCCAGGTAGAGCTCGCCCGCCGTGCCGTGCGGGACCGGCTGCAGCGCGCTGTCCAGGACGTAGGTCCGGGTGCCGGCGAGCGGGTGGCCGATCGTCGGCTCGTCGCCCTCGATCCGTGCGGTGGTGCTGTCCACGGTGGCCTCGGTCGGCCCGTAGATGTTGCGTGCGGTGACGCCGGATTCGGTGACCCGCCGCCACAGGGCGGGCGCGGTGGCCTCGCCGCCGAGGACCAGGAGCGTGGGGCTCAGGTCCAGCAGCCCGCCCTCGATCAGCGGTGCGGCCATCGACGGGGTGGTGTCCACGACGTCGATGCCGTCGTGGGCGTAGACGGCGAGCAGTGCCTCGGCGTCGCGGGCGGTCTCGGTGTCGTAGACGTGCAGTTGGTGCCCGCACAGCAGCCACACCAGGTGGTCGAAGGCGGAGTCGAAGGCGAAGGAGTAGGTGTGCGCGACGCGCAGTTGCCTGCCGGCGGCACGCTCTGCCTCGGCCACCACGGTGGACCGCTGGTGGTGCAGCAGCGAGGCCAGCCCGCCGGCCCGGCCGAGTACGCCCTTGGGACGTCCGGTCGATCCGGAGGTGTGGATGACGTAGGCCAGGTGCTCGGGGTGGCGGGGTCCGGCCAGTTCACCGGCCGTCAGGGGCGTGCCGGAGAGCCGGGCCGCCTCGTCGAGCAGGGTTTCCCACGGCAGCCCTTCGGTCGCGCCGGCGGTCAGCACCAGTGCGGGGCGGGTGTCCTCGATCAGTTCACGCAGCCGCTCGGGCGGGTGTGCGGCGTCCAGCGGCAGGAACGCGGCGCCGGCGTCCAGTACGGCCAGCAGCGCGACGACCGAGTCGGCCGAGCGGGGCAGCGCGAGCGCCACCACGTCGTCGGGGCCGATCCCGCGGGCCCGCAGCGCACGGGCCACCCGGTGCACCCGGTCGGCCAGGTCCGCGGCGGTCAGCCGTTCGTCGCCGCAGACCAGGGCGGTGCGCCCGGGGCCGGCGGCGGTCATCGCGGCAAACGCGGCCGGCAGGTCCGGCGGTGTGCCGGGCAGGGCGGGCGGGCACCACTGCTCGGGCAGCCGGTCCGCGTCGCCGGTCAGGGCGATCCGGCCGACGGGCAGTCCGTCGGTCAGCCCGGAGAGCAGGGCGAGGAGCCCGGACAGCAGCGCGTCGACGGCGGCCTGGTCCTTGGAGCGGGCGTCGACCTCGAAGCCGAGCAGCAGCCCGCCGTCCCGGGTCGGCAGGACGCTCAGGCCCATGTCCTCCGGCGGTCCGCCCGCGACGTTGCGCATCACGCCGCCGGCCCCCGCGAAGTCGATCGCCAGGTCGAACGCCTTGAGGTTGATGCCGCGTCCGTGCAGCAGCGCGCCCGCGCCGGGCGCTCCGAGGTCCCTGGGCAGGTCCTCGCCCCGGTAGCGCTGGTGCTCACGCATCTCGCGCATGGCGGCGGCGACCCGCCGGCTCAGCTCCCCCAGTCCGTCCCCGCCGCGCACGGTGACCCGCAGCGGCAGTACGTTGACGGCCATGGCGGGGGTGCGCAGTTCGGCCGAGCCGGCGCGGCACATCAGCGGCAGTGCGAACACCAGGTCGGTGCGGCCGAGCATGCGGTGCAGGAAGGCTGCGTAGCAGGCGATCAGCGCCTCGCCCCAGGCGACGCCCTCCCGGCCGGCGAAGGCGCGCAGCCGGGCGGTCTCCTCGGGGGTGACGACGGCGCGGGCTGTCAGCGTCCGGACGGGCCCGGCACCGTCGGTCGCCGGGGCCGAGGCTCCGTGGGCGTCGTCGAGTTCGGGCAGCGGGGTGAACCGCTCGACCCAGTACGCGCGGTCCTCGGTGAACCGGTCGCTCTCCCGGTAGGCCCGGTCGGCGGCCACGAGGTCCGCGAACCCGCCGAACGTCGACCTGGCCGGTTCCGTCCCGCGCACCAGGGCGGTGTAGCGGGCGGCGGTGCGCCGGGCGAGCATCGCGGCGGTGTAGCCGTCGAAGACGAGGTGGTGGCCGAGCTGGGTGTACCAGACCTCGTGCTCGGACAGCCTGATGACGGTACGTGCGTAGAGCACCCGGTCCACCATCCCCCGGCATGCCTCGCCCGCCCGCGCCCGCTCGGCCTCGACGAGCGCCTGGGCCGCGGCGGCGGGATCGGCCGCGCCGCTGACGTCGACCACCTCGGGCAGCGCCACTGGTTCCGCGCTCACCGCCTGGCGCGGCCCGTCCGGGGTGTCGTACACCCGCAGCCGCAGGGTCTCGGCCTCCTCGGTGGTGGCGCGGACCGCCTCGGCCAGCGCGTGCGCGTCGACCGGCTCGGTGCCGGATATCTCCACCACGTCGCCGACCACGTAGTACGGCGATTCGGGCTCCAGGCGCTGCGCGTTCCAGATTCCCGACTGGGCACTGGTCAGGGCGAGAAGGCCGTCCGAGGGCGCGCTTGCGGTGCTCAACTTACTCTCCTTGAAGTGTGGGTACGACCATCGGCGTGCCGGTCACGGGGTCGGGGACGATGACGCTCGGCAGGTCGAACACGTCCTTGATCAGCGCGGCGTCCACGATCTCCCCGGGGACGCCCTCGGCGACCACCCGGCCGTCCTTCATGGCGACCAGGTGGTCGGCGAACCGGCAGGCCTGGTTGATGTCGTGCAGGACGGCGACCACCGTGCGGCCCTCGTCGCGCAGCCTGGCGAGCAGTCCGAGCAACTGGTACTGGTGGGTGATGTCGAGGAACGACGTCGGCTCGTCGAGCAGCAGGTAGGACGTCTGCTGGGCGAGCACCATGGCCATCCAGACCCGTTGGCGCTGTCCGCCGGACAGCTCCTGCACCGGCCGGTCGTGCAGGTCCTCGACGCCGGCGGCGGCCATGGCCCCGGTGACGGCGTCCTCGTCCTCGGCGGACCACAGGGCCAGCATCGACTGGTGCGGGAACCTGCCTCGGCCCACCAGCCGGCGGACCTTGATGTCGTCGGGTGCCAGGGGGTCCTGCGGCAGGAAGCCGAGCTGTCTGGCCAGCGCCTTGGTCGCGTAGCCGCCGACGTCGCGGCCGTCGAGTTCCACCTGCCCCGAGCCGGGGCGCAGCAGCCGCACCAGCGCACTCAACAGGGTTGATTTTCCACAGGCGTTGGGTCCCACGATGGCGGTGAATGCGCCGTCGGGGATGTCGAGGCTCAGCCGTGTGGACACGACGCGTTCTCCGTAGCGCAGGGTGATCTCCCGCGCTTTCAGGCGTGCGGTCACGCGCGCCTCACCTCCTTGGTCAGCAGCCAGATCAGATAGCAGCCGCCGATCGCGGTGCTCACCACGCCGACGGGCAGCGCGACGGGCGCCAGCAGCATCTGGGCGATCAGGTCGGCGCCCTGGAGCAGCACCGCCCCGGTCAGGGCGGCCGGCAGCAGTGGTATGCCGGCGGCGCCCGCGAGCCGGCGGCCGATCTGCGGGGCCGCCAGGGCGATGAAGGCGATCGGTCCGGCCACGGCGGTCACCGTGGCGGTGCAGCCGACGCCCACCAGCACCATCAGCAGTCGCAGCCGGCCGAGGCCGACGCCGGTGGTCACTGCGATCGCGTCTCCGAGCGAGGCCTGGTGCATGGAGTGCGACCAGGCCGCCATCAGGGCCAGCAGCACGGCGATCACCGTGAACGGAATCCCCAGGTCGGACCAGCCCACACCGTTGAGCGAGCCGGCGCTCCAGCCGACGGCGGCGATCGCCACCTCCAGTTCGGCGCGCAACACGATCCACGAGTTGACCGCGGTCACCATGGCGTTGAACGCGATGCCGATGACCACCAGCCGCAGCCCGGAGAATCCGCTGCGCAGCGAGAGCAGGTAGATGGCGGCCGCGACGAGCAGTCCGCCGAGCACCGAGCCGGTGGCCAGTTGCGCGGATGTGCCCGACAGCACGGTCATGGCGACCAGGGCGCCGGTGTAGGCGCCCGCGTCGAGGCCGATCACGTCCGGGCTGCCCATCGGGTTGCGGGTGAGGTTCTGGAAGATCGCCCCCGCCACTCCGAGCGCGGCGCCGAACACCAGCCCGGCCAGCACCCGGGGCAGCCGCCAGTCCCGGATGACCACGGAGTGGTCCGCCCCGCTGAGTGCGGCGAACACCTTGCCCGGGGAGGACCACGACGCCCCGTAGCAGAGCCCGAGCAGGCCCAGGGCGAGCATCAGGGTCACCATCACGGCGACGAGTACCACCGTGCGGCGTTCGACCCCGGGTCCGATCGGTTTCACAGTGCCCCCGCCCCGTAGCGGCGAACGGCCCAGATCAGCATGGGTCCGCCGAGGAAGGCGGTCACGATGGCCACCGGCACCTCGCCGGTCGGCAGCAGGATCCGTGAGCAGATGTCGGCGACCAGCAGGAGGATCGGGCCCAGCACCATCGTGTAGACGATCAGCCAGGGCACCGAGCCGCCCGCCGGCCTGCGGACCAGGTGCGGCACGATCAGCCCGACGAAGAGGATGGGCCCGGCCACCGCGGTCGCCGCCCCGCTGAGCACGGTGATCAGTACGAGGGCCGCGGCCCGGACCCGGCCCACACCGGCGCCCAGGGTGTGCGCCACGCTCTCCCCGAGCGTCAGGGCGTTGAGCGCCCGGCTCAGCAGTAGCGCGCCGAGCAGGGACACCCCGATGGCGGTCAACGGCACTGCCAGCGGGGTCTGTTCGCGGCCGGCCAGCGATCCGACCGACCAGAACCGGTAGCTGTCGAAGGTGTCCGGGAGCATCAGCCGCATGCCCAGGGCGATGCCGCCCAGCACTGCGGTCAGGGCGACGCCGGTGAGCACGAGACGCAGCGGTGAGCTCTGCCCGACGGCCGCGACCAGCAACGCCGCGAGTACGGAGCCGGTGATCGCGAAGCCGAGTTCGCCCGCCTGGCCGGTGGCCAGTCCGAGCGCCGAGCCGACGGTGACGGCGAACCCGGCGCCCGCGGTGACCCCGAGGATGCCGGGCTCGGCCAGCGGGTTGCGGGCCAGCGTCTGGATCAGCGCACCGGCCACCGCGAGCGCGGCGCCCACGGCGACGGCCAGCAGCGCGCGCGGCGCCCGGATGTCCCGGACGATGACGTGGTCGTCACCGTCGCCCCGGAAGTCCAGCAGTGCCCGCACGACTTCGGCGGGCGGAACGTGGCGGGCCCCGACGCCCATGCTGAGTACGGCGACCGCCGCCAGCAGCACCAGTCCGCCGGCGAGCAGTCCGATCTGTGGCGCGGCCCGCCCGGATGCCGCCGCCCGGAGCGCGCGGCCCGCGACGGTCACCGGTTCAGCAGCGGAGCGAGCGACTCGTCGATCGCGTCCAGGGTCTTCAGGGCTTCCCCGTAGGTCGCGGCCTCGGTGTAGCGGAACGGGAAGGCCTTCTTGGCCTTGACGGCGGGGAGGTTCTTCCAGAGCTTGGAGTCCAGGACGTACCTGACGGGCTTGGGGACGCTGCCGTCGGCGTTGACCGAGTACGTCATGACGTCGGCCTCGCGGAACGCGGCCGGGAGCTCCTCGATGGACGGGTACTCACTGACCGACTGGGAGCCCGGCCCCGACTTCTTGACCTTGCCGTAGTACTTCGCCCCGATGTCGTCCGCGATGTTGGTTCCCCACGAACCGTCGAACTCGCGCTGGAAGGTGCCCTTGGCGGCGTCACCGTACGCGCCGACGTGGCCCAGCTCGAGCTGGGGCAGCACGTCCTTGTACTTCTTGGCCAGCGCGGCGGCCTTCTCCTCGTAGGTGTGCTTCGCCACGTCGAACTGCCCCAGCGCACCGGCGGCGTCGGCCTGCTTGCGGGACAGCTCGCGCCAGGCGGACGGCACGGTCGGGCCGATCGCCACGACGGGGGCGATGGACTCCAGCCGCTTGATGTCGATGTCGCCGAGGACGGGTGCGGGGACCCCGATGATGATGAGGTCGGGCTCGGCCTCGGCCACCGCCTCGTAGTTGGTCTCGGCCGCCTGCTCACCCGCCACCTTGGGGAGCTTCTTGTACGTGGCGAGGTCGCCCTTGGTCATCATCGGCTCGCCGCGCTGCCAGGACGAGATCCCGACCAGCGGTGCGTCGGCCTCGATCATGGCGGGCACGGCGTAGCCGGTGGCGACGACCCGCTTCGGGTGCGCCGGGATGGTGATCTTGCCGTTGTCCGCGGCGAACACCCGGGTCTTCGTCTCCCCCGAGGCGTCCGACCCGCCGTCCGACGACGACCCGCACGCGGTCAGGAGGAGGGCCAGCGACACTGCGCCGACGAGGCCGGACGATCTGCGTATGGACATGCGATTACTCCTTGATACTTAGGTAAGGCTTACCTTAGTTGATGATCTCCGGGCAGGACAACCACGGCGGCCGGCGCAACGCCCGCCCCCGCGCGGCCGGTCGGTCAGTGGTCGTCCTCGTCGAAGTCGGCCACGCCGCGCTTCCAGTAGCCGGTGATGTCGTGGTCGGCCCTGGCCAGCCGCAGTTCGTCGCGGGCCCAGCGGCGCAGCGGCTTGATCTGCCCCGCCTCGCCGGCGACCCACACGTACGCCCGCTCGCCCTCGGGTACGGTCACCGCGGTCACGGCCCGTACCAGCGCGTCGCCGGTTCCGGGCGGCAGTTCGCCGCGGTGCAGCCAGCGCACCTCGAAGCCCTCGGGCGCCGACAGCTCGATCTCCTGGGTGGCATCGGCGACTTCGATGAACGCCCACCCCTTCGCGCCCCTGGGAAACTCCTCCAGCCGGCGGGCGATCGCGGGCAGGGCCGTGATGTCGCCGGCGAGCAGGTACCGGTCGTAGGTGTCCGGGACGATCAGCCCGCCGGGCGGCCCCGCGAGATGCATGACGTCGCCGGGCCGGGCCGCGTGCGCCCAGTCCGAGGCGAGGCCGCCCGCGTGCGGGGCGATGTCGATGTCGATCTCGCCGGCGTCCGGGTCGTGGCGGCGCACGGTGTACTCGCGCGAGACCAGCGCCGGCCGGGGCCAGCGCAGCATCGCCCCGTTGCGCTCGGGCAGTCGCAGCGTGCCGTCCGGGTCCGGGAAGATCAGCTTCACGTGCTCGTCCGGCGCGTGGGCCTCGAACCCCTCGGTGCCCGCTCCGCCCAGGGTCACCCGCAGCAGGCCGGTGCCGACCATGACGGTGCGCACCACCTCGGTCGCCCGGATGCCGATCGGGTAGCCCACCTTCTCGGCGTGCGGGCCTCTTCGAACCTCCGCGATCCGGTCCAGGTGCCGGTGCCGGTGATCGACCGCGCTCATGCCGGACGACCCGTCAGCAGAGCTGTCCAGTGAGCCAGTTCGGGCTGCTCGGCGAGATCGGGGAACTCCAGCTCGGGCGCCCCCGCGACACGCCAGCGCTCCACCAGGGCCATGATCCGCATCGAGTCGAGGCCCAGGTCGACCAGGTTCTCCTCGGGTGCGATGGCGGCGGGGTCGCAGTCGAGCAGTTCCGCGACATCGGCACGGACGCGTTCGGGCGACAGGGTCTGGTTCATCGGACGGCTCCTGCTGGACGGGCGCCGACGGCGCGGTCGGCACGTCGGCGGCAACGGTTACGGACCACGCCACGGGGCGGCCTGTACACACCCCTGGTCATGGCTGTCACGGGACAAGTCAGCTGCTGCACAGGCCTCTTGACCGGGTTCGCGGGCGAGCCCATCGCAATGCGCGGCAGCTGGAACCGCTCACGCCGACAGCGGCGGAGAAAACCCGCACGTTGCCGCTCGACGGTTCCTCGCACATGGATTCCCCCTCTCCCATTCAAGGTCAGGCAAGGCTAACCTAACCCACGAACGCCGCACACCCGAACACGATCCCGACGCCATCCGCCCCTCGGGCGCACGGCAATTCTGTGACCGACCGTCACATCTGCACGCCCTCAAGCGCATCGACCTCCTCGCGTCAATCAATCAAATAAGTTAGGTTACCCTTACCTAACTACCCCGTAGGAGGTTGCTCATGTATGAGCGCATACCGGGCAGAAACGGCGAGTTCGATGGCCGTACTGTCCTGGTGACCGGTGCCGCACAAGGCATCGGAGCGGCCGTCGCCGAGCTGCTCGCCACCCTCGGCGCCCGGGTCGCCGCTACCGACCGTGCACAGGACGGCATCGATGCCCTGGCCGCTCGGTGGCACCGGCTCCAGGCGAAGATCCCGGGGAGCGAACGTTCGGCGGGCCGACTGGAGCCGTACGTCATGGATGTCACCGAACGGCCTTCGGTGGAAAGCACAGTGGCCCGTGTGGAGCGCGAACTCGGCCCCGTGGAGGTGCTCGTGAACGTCGCCGGCATCCTGCGCACCGGTCCCGCCACCGAACTCTCCTCCGAGGACTGGTCGCAGACCTTCGCGGTGAACACAAACGGCGTCTTCCACGTGTCCCAGACCCTGGCACCGCTGATGGCCGGCCGGGGCAACGGCTGTGTCATCACCGTCGGTTCCAACGCCGCCGGGATCCCTCGCACCGGCATGGCCGCCTACGCCGCGTCGAAGGCGGCGGCCACCGCGTTCACCAAGTGCCTCGGCCTCGAACTCGCCCGCAGCGGCGTCCGCTGCAACGTCGTCGCGCCCGGATCCACCGACACGGCGATGCAACGCGCCCTGTGGACCGATGCCGGCGCGGAGCAGCGGGTCATCGACGGGGACCCCGCCACCTACCGGACCGGCATACCGCTGGGCCGGATCGCCTCCCCCGGGGACATCGCCGACGCCGTCGCGTTCCTCGCCTCGGACCGCGCCCGCCACATCACCTTGCAGGAGCTGTACGTCGACGGCGGCGCGACCCTGCGCTGAACCGCGCCCAGCTCCTTGGTACCCCACTGACGGAACATCGAGAATGGAGTCCCTGTGCCGACGGCATCCCAGGTCGCCACGCACGAACCCCCGGCCGATCCGGCCCACCCGGCCGTAGGCGCGGCCACCTCGCTGCTGGACGGCTACCGGCCCGGCGACCGCTTCCTCGCCACCCCTGGCCGCACCCTGCTGGCATCCGGCGCGGCCCGCCCCGTACCGCACGACAGACGGCCGCTCGACGAGCGGGTGAACGCCACCCTGGCCGAGGCCCGTGCGGCCGGGCAGGAAGCACCCGTGGTCATCGGCGCCATCCCGTTCGACCACGAGGCACCGGCCGCCCTGAGCGTGCCGGCGGCGCTGCGGATCGCGCCGCCGCTCGCCTCCGACCCGCTGATCGCCCTGCCCGTCGGCGTGCCGGGCGCCGCGGAATGGCGGATACGCCCGGTGCCCGGACCCGAGGTCTACGCAGCGGGGGTCGCGGCCGCGGTGGAGCGCATGTGGCGCGGGGAGTTCAGCAAGGTGGTGCTCGCCCGCACCCTCGAACTCACCTCTCCCGCACCGCTGGACCTGCCCGCGATGCTCCAGCGCCTCGCCCGCCGCGACCCCGTCGGCTACACCTTCGCGCTGCCCACCGGGCCGGACCGCACCCTCATCGGCGCCAGTCCCGAACTGCTGGTCTCCCGGCACGGGCAGCAGGTGGTCGCCAATCCGCTCGCCGGGTCGACGCCGCGCAGCAGCGACCTCGCCGAGGACGTCCGCCGCGCCGCCACACTGCTGGAATCCGTGAAGGACCTGCACGAGCACGCGGTCGTGGTGGACGCCGTGCACCAGGCCCTGGCCCCGCACTGCACCGAACTGACCGTCCCCGCCCGGCCGACCCTGATCCGCACCGCCACCATGTGGCACCTGTCGACCACGGTGACCGGCACGCTCGCCTCCCCCGACACCTCCGCCCTGGCGCTCGCCTGCGCCCTGCACCCGACACCCGCGGTGTGCGGCACTCCCACCGCGACGGCCCGTCGGGTCATCGCGGAGACGGAGCCGTTCGACCGGGGGTTCTTCACCGGAGTGGTCGGCTGGGGGGATGCCAACGGCGACGGCGAGTGGGTCGTCACGATCCGCTGCGCCGAGGCCGATGGGCGCACGCTGCGTCTCTACGCGGGAGCCGGCATCGTGGCGGCGTCCGAGCCGGAGGCCGAGACCGCCGAGACGGCGGCCAAGTTCCGTACCTTCCTCAGCGCCGTGGGGGCCCAGCTGTGAGCCCGCACGACGCACCCACCTGGCCGGCCGATTTCGCCGAACGCTACCGGCGGGCCGGCTGGTGGCGCGGAGAGACCTTCGGCTCCATGCTCCGGGAGCGCGCCGAGGCGCACCCGGACCGGATCGCGGTGGTCGACCCGGTCGCGGGGACGCGCCTGAGCTACGCGGACCTGGACCGGCGCGCCGACCGGCTGGCCGCGGGCCTCCTCGCCCGCGACATCACCAAGGGCGACCGGGTGGTGGTGCAACTGCCCAACATCGCGGAGTTCTTCGAGGTGGTCTTCGCGCTGTTCCGGATCGGCGCGCTGCCCGTCTTCGCGCTGCCGGCCCACCGCGAGACGGAGATCTCGTACTTCTGCGAGTTCACCGAGGCGGTCGCGTACGTCATCGCGGCCGAACACGACGGCTACGACTACCGGGAGCTGGCGGCGAAGGCCCGCGCCGGAGCGGACACGCTGCGGCACGTGTTCGTCGCGGCCGGGGACCCCGGCGAGTTCGAGGCGCTGTCCGACGTCGCGGAGAACCCGGTGGGCCACGGCGCCCCGCGCCCGGACGACCTGGCCTTCCTCCAGCTCTCCGGCGGCAGCACCGGCGTACCGAAGCTGATTCCGCGCACCCACGACGACTACATCTACTCGCTGCGCGGCTCCAACGAGATCTGCGGGGTCGACGAGAGCAGCGTCTACCTCTGCGCACTGCCGGCGGCTCACAACTTCCCGCTCTCCTCACCCGGTTCACTCGGCACCCTCTACGCAGGCGGGCGCGTGGTGCTGTGCCCCCGGCCCTCCCCCGAGGCCGCCTTCCCGCTGATCGAACGGGAGAAGGTCACCATCACCGGCCTGGTCCCGCCGCTCGCCCTGCTGTGGACCCGGGCGGCCACCACCACCGCGCACGACCTCAGCAGTCTGGACGTCCTGCTGGTGGGCGGCGCCAAGTTCAGCGAGGAGGCGGCACGGCGGGTCCGGCCGGCTCTCGGCTGCACCCTGCAACAGGTCTTCGGGATGGCCGAGGGCCTGGTCAACTACACCCGCCTCGACGACCCGGTCGAGACGATCGTCACCACTCAGGGGCGGCCCATCTCACCGGACGACGAGATCCTGGTCGTGGACGACGAGGACCGCGAGGTCGCGCGGGGCGAGACGGGCCACCTGCTGACGCGGGGGCCCTACACGATCCGCGGCTACTGGCGGGCGCCCGAGCACAACGCCCGCTCGTTCACCGAGGACGGCTTCTACCGCACGGGCGACGTCGTCCGCGTCACAGGGAGCGGGCACATCGTCGTCGAGGGGCGCGCCAAGGACCAGATCAACCGGGGCGGCGAGAAGGTCGCCGCCGAGGAGGTCGAGAACCACATCCTCGCCCACCCGTGCGTGCACGACGCCAACGTGGTGGCCGAGCCGGACCCGTACCTGGGCGAGCGCGTCTGTGCCTACGTGATCCTGCAGCCGGGCGAGGGCCCGCTGAAGCCGGTGGACATCAAACGGTTCGTACGGGAACGGGGGCTGGCCGCGTACAAGGTGCCGGACCGGGTCGAATTCGTGGAGACGTTCCCGCAGACCGGCGTCGGGAAGATCTCCAAGCGGGACCTGCGGACCGCCGCGGCCGCCGCCCCGGCCGCCTGACCCAGCCGGGACCCGACACCCCCGCACCTACGGGACCCGCCGTCCCGGCCCTCCCCCCAATCCTGAACGGAACCCGAGCACCATGGCCCTGCCCGCCATCGCCCCCTATCCCATGCCGACCGCCGACGAGCTGCCCGCCAACCGGGTCGGGTGGACCGTCGACCCCGCGCGTGCCGTACTCCTCGTCCACGATCTGCAGAACTACTTCCTGTCGGCCTACGACCGCCGGTCCGCGCCGGTACCCGAACTCCTGTCGCACATAGCCGAGTTGAGGAAGGAGGCGAAGCGGCTCGGCATACCGGTGCTGTACACCGCGCAGCCCGGCGGGCAGAGCCCCGACCAGCGCGGCCTGCAGCAGGACTTCTGGGGTCCGGGCCTGCCCGACGACCCGCACGCCGCCGCCATCGCGGATGACATCGCGCCCGACGAGGACGACGTGGTGCTCACCAAGTGGAAGTACAGCGGCTTCGTGCGCACCGATCTCCTGGAGCGGCTGCGTGAACAGGGCCGGGACCAGATCGTCATCACCGGCGTCTACGCCCACATCGGCATCCTGATGACCGCGTGCGATGCCTGGATGCAGGACATCCAGGCCTTCGTGGTGGCCGACGCGGTGGCCGACTTCTCCGCCCGGGACCATGCGATGGCGCTGCGCTGGGCGGCCGGGAAATGCGCCGTCGTCACCAGCACCCGAGCCGTCTTCGGGGGGAACTGACCGGGGCCTCGGTCAGCTCCTGAGCGGCCGCGCGCCGGCGACGTGGGCCGGGCCGGACGGGCGTCACCCTGGCGGGCGGGCGTCACTCGGCCCCGTCCGCCGGTGCGCCGACCACCAGCACCAGCTTCTCCCGTGCCAGACCGGCCTCCCCGGCGCGGTGCGCCTCGGCGACCTCGGTGAGCGGGAAGGTCCGCACGGCCGGGAGCGCGAAGCGCCCGGACTCGATCAGCTCGCCGATCCCGCCGAGCGCGTGGAGCGCGCGTCCGGCGTCGCCGCTGCTGAACCGCACCCCGTGCTCCCGCGCGCCGGCGAAGTCGGCGATGGTGACGACATGCCCGGGGCCGCCCGCGAGCTCGACGAGCTCGGGCAGGACACCGCTCCCGGCCACGTCGAGCGCGAGGTCCACGCCGTCCGGCGCGAGCGCGCGGACCCGCTCGACGAGGCCCTCGCCGTAGGCGACGGGCTCGGCCCCCAGGGAGCGCAGGTACGCGTGGTTCGCGGGGCCTGCGGTGCCGATCACCCGCGCGCCGCGCACCACGGCCAGCTGTACCGCGGCGCTGCCGACGCTCCCGGACGCACCGTTGACGAGCAGCATGCCGCTGGGCGCCGCTCCCGCCCCCACGCCCAGCTGGTCGAGCGCACGCGTGGCCGTCTCGACGGCGGCGGGCAGCGCGGCGGCAGCGGGGAAGCCGAGCGACGGCGGGACCGGCGCGCAGTACGCCAGCACCGCCAGCTCGGCCTGGGCCGCTCCGCCGGCGGAGAACCCGAAGACCCGGTCGCCCACGGCCACGTCCGTGACACCCTCGCCGAGCTCGTCGACGATGCCCGCCGCCTCGTAGCCCATGGTCTGCGGAAGCTCCTGATCCATCAGCCCCTGGCGCTTCTTCCAGTCGCCGGCGTTGATTCCGGCCGCTCGCACAGCGATCCGGACCTGCCCGGGGCCGGGACGGGGATCGGGGAGATCCACGATCTCCAGGACCTCGGGGCCGCCGAACCGGCTGAAACGGACTGCCTTCATCATGCGCTCCGATCTCGACCCAGGGTGTCGCGGTTGCCGCGGGCACGGCAGTCTCCCGGGCCTCCCTGAGAACAACCGCCAAAGTACGCGACTGGTAACTGAAAATGATTATCGATACCGTATGTGGTGGCGCAGCGTCTCCGGCCCGTCCCGTCCGAGGGCGGTCCGGGCTGCCGCCGTGCCGTCTGAACCGAACGCGTGAAAAGGGGAGTTGTGGCTCATCTGCTGATGGTCGAGAGCTGGGTCGGGTCAATGAGCAGGCTGCTGCCACGGGCCATCGAGCAGGGCGGGCACGAGTTCACCTTCCTCACCCGCGACCTGCACCACTACCTGGGCCCGGCGCCCGAGGGGACGGCGCACCCGCTGCTCGGCGCCCGTAACGTCGTCACCGCCGACACCAACGACACGGGCACCCTGCTGCCGCTGGCCGAGCGGCTGCACGAGGCGCTGGGCTTCGACGGCGTACTGACGTCCTGTGACTACTACTTGCCGGCGGCGGCCCTGATCGCCGGGCGGCTGGGCCTGCCGGGCCCGGCCGCGGAGTCGGTCCGCGACGCCTGCCGCAAGGACGCCACCCGCAGGGTCCTCGCCGGCGCCGGGGTGCCCGGTCCGCGCTTCGCCGTGCACGAGGAGTGGGGCGCCCTCGCGCGCTCCGCGCAGAAGATCGGCTATCCGCTGGTCGTCAAGCCCGTCGACCTGTGCGCGGGAATGTACGTGCGCCGCGTGGACGACGAGGGGCAGCTGGCCCGCGCCGTCGAGGCACTCACCGCGTTCCCGGTCAACGCCCGCGGGCAGCGCAGGGATCCCGCCGTCCTGCTGGAGGAACTGCTGGACGGCCCCGAGGTGAGCGTCGAGACGGTGTCGCACGGGGGCGCCGTCCATGTGGTGGGGGTGACCGACAAGAGCATCGGCGGATCGCCCGCGTTCATCGAGACCGGGCACATGTTCCCGGCGGCCCTGCCCGCCCCGGACACCGAGGCGGCCGGGCGTACCGCCGTTGCCGCGATCAGAGCCCTCGGCCTCACCGACGGCGTCGTGGCGCACACCGAGATCAAGCTGACCGCCGCCGGTCCCCGGGTGGTCGAGGTGAACCCCAGGCCCGCCGGGAACCGCATCACCGAGCTGGTCCACCGGGTGACCGGCATCGACCTGGTGGCATCCTTCGTGGCGGTGTCCCTCGGCCGCGAGCCCGATGTGAGCGGCGGCCGCACCGGGCTGCGCAGCGCGGCCATCGGCTTCCTCGTACCGGAGACGTCGGGCACGCTGGCGTCGCTGGACGGCGGCGGGGTGCGGGGCGCGCCGGGTGTGCTGGACCTCCGGCTCGCGGAGCCCGGTGCGCGGGTGACGGCGGCGGGCAGCAACAACGAGTACCTCGGACACGTCATGACGGGCGATGCGCAGGGGTTCGGCGCCCGCGACCGTGCCGAGGTCCTGCTCGGTGAGCTGCGGTCCGCGCTGGTGATCCGATGACCGCCGCGAGCGGTACCGCGACGGCCGCGGCGTACGAGCCGTGCGCGTCGTACGACGAGCTCGTGGCGCGCGTCCGCGCCGGGGAGCTGGGCCCGGACCCCGCCTCGCAGCGGATCGCCGTCGCCTTCACCACACGGCAGGCCGCCCGGCACACCGGGCGGGTGACCGGCTACCGCAACGAGGTGCTCAGCCTGCGGCTCGCCGGGGCCGTCGGATCGTGCGCCGTCGAGCCCGGGGCGCTGCCCGACCGCACGGTCGAGGACTGCGTGGGCGCCGACGTGGCCCGGCTGCTGGAGCATCCTCTGCTCCCGGTGCGCGTGGCCGCGCTGGACGCCTACCTGATGCACACCGACGGTCACACTCCGGCGAGCGGGGCGCGGCCCGTAGCGCTGCCCGCCGGGACCTCGCTGGAGAAGTCCCGGGCCCGCGCGAACGCCGTCGTCGAGCTGCTCGGGCTGCCGCCGGGAGCGACCGTACTGGTGGCGGGCGTGGTCAACTCCCTCCTGGAAGCGCTGCGTTCACGCGGGTTGCGCTACGTGCCCTGCGACCTCGGGGGCGGGTCGACGGAATGGGGCGAGACGGTCGTCACCGACGCGCTCGGCGAGGCCGGCCGCTGCGACGCCCTGCTCGTGTCCGGAATGACGCTGGGCAACGGGACCTTCGAACCGCTGCGGCGGCACGCGGCCGCGAACGGGAAGCAGTTGGTGATGTTCGCCCAGAGCGGCAGCGCCGTCCTGCCCCGTTTCCTGGGTCACGGGGTGAGCGCGGTGTGCGCCGAGCCGTACCCCTTCTTCTGGCTCGACGGCGGCCCCGGCACCCTGTACCGCTACGCCGGTGCGCGTCCGGGGGACGGCCGATGACCCTGACGGCAGTACGCCCCACGGCGCGCCCGGAACTGCTCACACTGCTCGGCGGGACGCCCCTGGCCCGCGTCACCACCGATCTGCCCGGCCCGCATCCCGGTTTCTGGGCCAAGCTCGAAGGGCTCGCGGCGGGCGGCATGAAGGCGCGGGCCGCCGTCTCGATGCTGCTGGGAGCGCGGGCGCGCGGCGAACTGCCGCCCGGTGCGACCGTGGTGGAGTCCACCTCCGGCACGCTCGGTATCGGGCTCGCCTTCGCGGGACAGGCCCTCGGCCATCCAGTGGTACTGGTCGGCGACAGTGAACTGGAGCCTTCGACAAGACAGTTGCTACACGCTCACGGGGTGCGGCTGGAGCTCGTGGACCGTCCGGCACCCCTGGGCGGCTGGCAGGCGGCGCGACTGGACCGGGTACGGGAGCTCACCGCCCTGCTGCCCGGCGCGTACTGGCCGGACCAGTACAACAACCCCGACAATACGGCTGGTTACGCCTCCCTCGCCGCCGAGCTCATCGCCCGCCTCGACCATCTGGACGTCCTGGTGTGCAGCGTCGGCACCGGGGGCCACAGTGCCGGCATCATCGGACCGCTGCGCCGGCACTGGCCCGCGCTGCGGCTGATCGGGGTGGACGCGACCGGCTCCGCCATCTTCGGCCGGCCCGCCCGGCCGAGGGTGATGCGCGGCCTGGGCAGCAGCATCCACCCGCGCAACGTCGCCTACGACGCCTTCGACGAGGTGCACTGGGTCGGCCCGGCCGAGGCCGTGGACAGCTGCCGCCGGCTGGCCCTCGGCAGTTTCGTCAGCGGCGGCTGGAGTACGGGGGCCGCCGCCCGCGTCGCAGCCTGGGCCGCCCGCGTCAGCCCCGGCGCGGTCGTCGCCACCGTGTTCCCCGACGGCCCGCACCGCTACCTCGGCACCGTCTACGACGACGACTTCACCGAAGCGCACGGCCTGGACCCCGCCACGGCGGCCACCCACCCCGTCCGGATCCCGCACCCCCACGCGGCCGAGACCACCGGCTGGATGCGCTGTGACCACGTTCGTGACCCGCTGAAGGCACCGCCCCACCCGGAAGGGAACCCATGAAGACCGGCCTGCGCACCGTACGGCTCGAACTGGCCGAGCCGCTGCGCATCTCCCGCGCCACCATGTCCGCCCGTGACGCCGTGTGGCTGAGCGTCGAGCACGACGGCGTCACCGGCCACGGCGAGGCCGTCACCAGCGCCTTCTACCGGCTCGACACCAGGACGCTGGAACGCCTCATCGCCGCCGTCGGCAGGAGCCTCGTCCGCTTCGGCGACCCCGAGAGCGCCCTGCAGGCGCTGTGGGCGGGTGAGGCGGCCGGGGCCTGCACTCCCCCGGCCGTCACCGCCGCCGCCGAAGCCGCACTGCTCGACCTCGTCGGCAAACGGGCGGAGCAGCCCGTCCACCGCCTGCTCGGCGCCGGCGGCCACCCGGTCGCCGCCACCGCCCGCACCATCGGCATCACCTCCCTCACGGACGCCGCGGCGCAGGCCCGCCGGCTCGCGGCGAGCGGCTTCGAGATCATCAAGGTCAAGGCGGGCAGCACCGACCCGGAGGACGACGTGGAGCGCGTCCGCATCATCCGCGACACCGCTCCCCGGGCCCGGATCCTGCTGGACCCCAACGGGGCCTGGACGACGGCGCAGGCCGAGGCGCTGCTGCCCCGGTACGCGGACCTCGGCGTCGAGGCCGTCGAACAGCCCGTCGCGCCCGGTGACCCCCGGGCGCTGGGCGCGCTGGCCGAACGCTCACCGCTGCCGGTCATCGCGGACGAGGACGCCGTCGGCCTGGAGGACGTACGCCGCCTGGCCGGTCGCGTCCAGGGCGTCAACGTCAAGCTCGCCAAATGCGGCGGGGCGCTGGCCGCCCTGCGCATCGCGGAGGCGATCGCGGGCAGCGGCACGGAGCTGATGCTGGGCTGCCTCACCGCCAGCAGCCTCGGCCTCGCACCGGCCGTGCACCTGGCCGGCCGGACCCGCTGGACCGACCTCGACGGGCACCTGCTGCTCGCTCGGGACCCGTGGACCGGCATCGGCGGCGAGGACGGCATCGTGCGCACAACCGGACTGCCCGGTCTGGGCGTTCAGGAGGTGACGGCACTGGGGCAGGTGGCCTGAGAGCTGCTGGCGCGGCCGGAGGGCGAGCGGGCGTCATCGTCGGCGGTGTCGCGGCGCGCCGGTGCCGGTCTCCCCGCTGCTCCGAACAGCGGCGCCGAATGTGCGGCCCGCCGGATGTCCCACCAGACTCGTGCACGCGGCGGATCACCCCGCGCCGCCGGGTGTGCGTGCCCGAGGCCGGTCCGGATCGCGGCGAAGGGAGCTGACGTGTGGTCCTCCGAGGCCGCTGACGGCCTGCTGGGCGAATTCCTCGCCGATCCGGCCAACTCGACACTCGACCTGCCCACGGCCGCGGTGCGCTGCTCGGAGGCACTGGGGCTGCGGCGGTCCGTGGTCTATCTCTCCGACATCCAGCAGCGTCTGCTGGTCCCGCTGATGCTCAACACCTCGCAGCTCCCCATCGACGGCTCCCTGGCGGGCTGGGCCTACCGGACGCAGTCCCTGCGGGTCGAGGACTCCGGCGCCGGAGAGCTGATCGCCTGGCTGCCCCTCCTAGACGGGGCCGAACGGCTCGGGGTCGTCGCCGTGCACTCCCCGGCCCTGGATACGGTCACCCTGCGCCGCGCCCGCACGCTGGCCTCGCTGCTCGCCATGATGATCACGTCGAAGCGGTCGTACAAGGACAGCTTCGTGCGACGCACCCGTACCGAACCCATGCAGCTGCCGGCCGAGATGCTGCGTGCGTTCCTGCCGCCTCGGACCATCGGCACGGCGTCGGTCGTCTCGACCGCGGTGCTGGAGCCCGCCTACGAGATCGGCGGCGACGCGTTCGACCACGCGCTGACCGAGACGACGCTGCACGCCGCGATCCTCGATTCCATGGGCCACAATCTCGCGTCCGGCCTCACCACGGCCGTCTCCCTCGCCACCTGCCGCAACGCGCGCCGCACCGGTGCCGACCTGCCTCAGCTCGTCAAGAGCGTCGACACGGCACTGGCGACGTGGCTGCCGGACCAGTTCTGTACCGGCGTCCTGCTCCAGCTGGATCTGGCCGGCGGATTGCTGCGGTGGATCAACTGCGGGCACCCCGCTCCACTGCTGATCCGGGGGCAGACCCTGGTCGAGGGCGCGATGGAACGCGAAGCGGAACCGCCGATGGGCCTGCTGTCCACGTCGAGCCCCTCCACCCGCGAGGTGCACCGCATCTCCCTGGAGCCCGGGGACCGCGTGCTGCTGTACACCGACGGGGCCACGGAGTCCCGCATGCGCAACGGCACCGAATTCGGGCTGGAGCGCTTCGTCGACTACGTCGTGCGGGCCATGGCCGCCGGCGAGCTGGCGCCGGAGACGCTGCGCCGGCTCATCCACGCGATCCTGGACTCCGGCAGCACGGGACTGCGGGACGACGCGACGATCCTCATGTTCGAGTGGCAGCCGCCCCTCCCCTGATTTCCTGGCCCGGCGGGCGGGCCCCGAGGGCTTACGCAGAGCTCCGACGACGGATGTTTGACGCCGCTTCTGTGGGTAGGGGCACAGCGATCGCAGTAGGCAACATTCCGTTGGATACTGGGCAGAACGGCAGATCAAGGAGATTTCCATGTCCTCGAAGCGACGTCGCAAGAAGAAGGCCCGCCGCAAGAACAACGCGAACCACGGCAGCCGTCCGCAGACCTGAGCGCCCATGTGCACCGGGGGTGGCCCGCGCCACCCCCGGACGCGCGCGATCACGGTCGCCCGGCTGCTTCACCCCTGCGAGGAGCGTCGTGCGGGCCGGCCCACCGCGAGCAGGGCCATGTCGTCGGAGCGGATGCCGGCCGCGTACCGACGTACGTCGTCGACGACCGCGTTGAGCAGGTGGTCCGGGGACGCGAAGGTACGGCCGCCGAGGCGGGCGGCCGGATCGTAGAACACGTAGTCGGGGCCTCGGGCCTCCGACAGCCCGTCCGTGTAGAGCAGGAGCGTGGCCCCCGGCGGGAACGCGTAGACGTCCGCCTCCGGCAGGTCCGGGGCGAGGTCGCCCAGGCCCAGGGGAAGCGCGAAGGCGCGGGGAACCAGCCTGATGGACTCGCCGTCCGCGCGCAGGAGAAGCGGCTCGGGGTGACCCCGGTTCACCACCCGCAGCTCCTCGTTGCCGGCCGGAACCTCCACGAGCAGGCAGGTGGTGAAGCCCTCCGCGTCGTCGATGCCGGCGCGGCGCGCCGCCTCACGTGCCAGTCAGCGCTCCAGGCTGTCCATCACCCCGGAGAGGGACGACTCGCGGTCCGCCGCCTCCCAGAACGCTCCGAGGATCACCGAGACGGTCTCGATGGCGCCCAGCCCCTTGCCCCGGACGTCGCCGATGAGGAGCCGTACGCCGTAAGGCGTGGTGAGGGCGGCGTACAGGTCCCCGCCGATGAGTGCGTCCTCCTGGGCGGCCTCGTAGCGGGCGCCCAGTCTCAGCCCGCCCACCCGTTGCCCGGGGGCCGGGAGCACAGCGCGCTGCGCCGCCTCGGCCACGCCCCGGGCGGAGGCGAGGCGCTCCCGGTCCCGGCGGACAACCCCGTTCAGCAGGACGGCTGTCAGGGTGACGAAGACCAGGGTGGCCACTTCGGTGACCAGCGCCCAGACCCCGGTGGTCCCGCCCGCGCTCCCCTTGATCGCGTAGAGCATGGCCACGGCGACCAGCCCGAGGCTGCCGTAGAGGACGATGACCGCCCAGGTGAAGAGTGGTGCCGCGATCAGCGGGGCGGCGGCGAAGAAGGGAATCCCCTTGAGCGCGTGCGGTGTGCTGGCCTCGAACGCGACCCCCATCACGACGAGCAGCAGCGGAAGCGCCCGGATCAGCCGTCGGACGTTCCGGGACCGGGGGGAATCGGCGGGCGTGCCCCAGGTGTCGTGGGTCCAGTCGTCCATGTGTCCTCCCGGGAGCGGCTGAGCCATTGCCCACTATGCGGGCGGACGGGGCCCCGCGCGAGCGGAGGAGCACGTGAGCCGCCGGGGTCAGCCCGGCTTCGGCGGATTGCGGGCGTCGAAGGCGAAGAGGGTGTTCTTGTCCGCGGCCACGATCAGGGCCCGCCCCGCGACGGTCACCCTCGGACTGGCGCCCTGCTCGCCCGTCAGCCCGTCGGCCTGCGGGTCCGTCGACCACAGGGTCCTGCCGTCGGACGGCGACAGCGCGACCACCCGGCCGGTGGCCGAGCTGAAATACAGCGCGCCCTCTCCCGCGACGGGGCCCGACGCGCCCTCCACGTTCGTCTGCCGTGCCCACTTCTTCCGCCCGGTGGCGGGGTCGAGCGCGGTGACGAGACCGGTCTGCCCGCTCACGTAGACGGTGCCGCCGGCCATGCCGAGCGTGCCGTCGTACGTCCTGGCCAGCGAGGAGTACGTGGCCTTGCGGGAGACCGGGTCGACCACTGCCACCCCGTCGTAGCCGGTCAGCTCCGTCCCCTCCTTGTGCTCCCGGAGCAGTACGAGCCGGCCGTGGGCGACGCCCGCCGCGACGACGGGGCCGTTGACCGCGATGGGCCTGCCCAGCGTCCCCGAGGCATCGTCGACGGTGTAGAGGGTGGGGTGGCGCACGTCCACGTCGTCCACCTCCGCGTTGCCCGCACACATCGCCATGAGCTGCGGGCCCACCGAGACCGGAGCGCACTGCTTGTCCGCGGGGAACGGCGTCGTCCAGGTGACCTCACCGCTGTGCGCGTCCCGGGCCTCGAAGCGGGAGTTGGACGCGTCGACCGTCACGACGGCGGAACCGGCCACGACGGCGTCCTCGGTGCGGCCCGTGACGGCAGTGGACTGGGCGCCCGAGGGGACGGACCACAGCTCGCGCCCGCTGTCCGCGTCGAGGGCGACCACCTCGCTGGGCGGGCCCTGCGGGGCGTCCTGGGCGGCGAACCGGTAACCGAGCACCGTGTCGTCGGTGGCGCCCACCAGGTGCATGCCCTGGACGGGGACGCCCGGACTCTTCGCCGTCCACACCCGCGAACCGTCCAGGGCCCTGATACGGGTCGCGACGACGCCGCCGCCCCCGCAGAACAGCGCGTCGCCGTGCGCCACGCAACGCAGCTCGTCGGGGATGTCCTCCTGGCCGCCGGGCACGGTCTCGTGCCACGGCCGGAAGCCGGCCGGAAGCGCGGCACCGGGCGCCGCGACGGTGTTGCCCCGGTCGTCGTCGCCGTCCATGCCGAGGCCGCCCGCGTTCAGTGCGGCGGCTCCCCCGCCGATCGCCGCGACCGCGACAGCGGCGGCGAGCACGGGGCGCCGGCGACGGCGCAGCCGGCGGCCGACGGGGCCGCCCGTGCTCCCCGTGTCGGGACCGGCCGGACCGGCGTTCGGGCCGGACGGCGCAGGGGTGTCACGCGTCGCGAGGTGGTGCTGGGTGAGCATGTCGCGGGTGCGGCCCGCCACTGCCCCGGCCGCCTCGGTCCCGCCGAGGTCGGCCGGCAGGTCCCGCAGCAGCACCAGGAGTTCGTCGGCCGAGGGACGCCCTTCGGGCTCCTTGCCCAGGCACGATTCGACGACCGCGCGCAGAGCCGTGGGCACTGCGCCCAGCGAGGGCTCCTCGTGCACCACCTGATACGCCGTCATGTAGGGGCTGTCCGCGTCGAAGGGCCCGTGGCCCGTCGCCGAGTACACCAGCAGCGTCCCCAGCGAGAAGACGTCGGAGCGCGGCCCGACCCCGCGCGGCGCCTGCAGCTGTTCCGGCGACATGAAGGGCGGTGTCCCGATGACCCGCCCCGTCATCGTCAGCGTCTGCTGGTCCGCGGCGCGCGAGATGCCGAAGTCGATGACGCGCGGCCCCTCGGGCGAGAGCACGACGTTCGAGGGCTTCAGGTCACGGTGCACGACGCCCACCCGGTGGATGTCGCGCAGCGCCTCGGCCAGCCCGATGGCGAGCCGCCTCAGCTCCGCGCCGTCCAGCGGGCCCTTCTTCGCGATGTGCTGGGCGAGCGTGTCCCCCTCGATATAGGTCGTCGCCATCCACGGCTGCTCGGCCTCGGGGGCGGCGTCGACCACGGCGGCGGTGAACGCGCCGCTCACCCGTCTGGCCGCCGCGACCTCCTGCCGGAACCGGATCCGGAACTCCTCGTCCCCGGCGTACTGCTGGTGGATCAGCTTGATCGCGACAGGTCGCCCCGAACTGGTACGGCCGAGAAAGACCGTGCCCATGCCACCCGAGCCGAGCCGCGCCTCCAGCGGATAACCACCGATCTCGGCTGGATCTCCTCCGCGAAGCGACACTCTTCCCGACCTCCCGTCCCCCGTGCACCTCTGCCACCACGGGCCCGCGTACCTGTGCTGCTACAAACTAGTCGCATGGCGGCCCGTCGGAGCAAAGCGGGGGACGAAAGGGGAGCTCAGAGCCGCTTCACACCCGGTTCCTGGTGCGACGGGAGCGCACCACCAGCCCGGCCTTCAGCAGCAGACCGGCACCGGCCAGCCCGGCACCTCCGGCCAGCAGCGTCGTCCCCGCACCGGTGTCGTCGAGGTGACCGCCGCCGTGGTGGGGGCCGCCGTGACCCGGCCCGGGGTGCGGCGCGGGGCTTGGGGAGTGCGTCGGGGCAGGGGTGGGCCGGTGGCAGCCCTTGCCGTCGTGGCAGGGGTGCGGCTTGTGACAGCCCTTGCCGTGACACGGTTCCACGCCCTTGACCGGGAGGGTGCGTCGTCGGGCGGTGACATGACCGGGGTCTCACCGTCCTTGCCCTGTGCGGTGGCGGTGTTCGTGACGCAACCTGCGGTGCCGTCGGCGTCGGCGTACGTACCGGTACAGGTCATCGTCTCGCCGACGCCGAGCGTGGTCCGGGGGCAGCTGATGTCCGTGACCCGGTCGTCGGTCACGTTCACGCCGCTCAGCGGGACGTTCCCGCTGTTGGAGGCCACGTACTCGTGCGGGACCCGTGCGCCCGGGGTCAGCGGGAGGGGTAGCGGCGGCTCCTGGGACACCTGCTTGACCAGGTTGAGCCGGGGCAGCGCGGCGGCCGGGTGAACGGTGAGGTTGCGGATCAGGTGGACGTCGGTGAAGAGGCCGGTCGACGTGGCGAACCCGAACTTGTACGTGTCCGGCACGGGCTGGGACGCCGGAGCCGCCAGCACCTGCCGGCTGCCGTTGCCGTCATGGAAATCGAGCGCCACCGTGATCACCGGATCGGGAGCCGGGGAGATCTCCACGGTCACGGTGCGGCGGGACGGCTCCAGCAGCGCCTCCGCCTCCTGCGGGGTGGAGCCGGGCGGGTTCGAGGCCGTGGGCCCGTGCATCTGCCCCGGCAGGGTGGAGGGCCAGGGGCCCGTAGTCGAGTGGTTGCTGGTGGTGGCCTCGAGGAAGCAGGTGACCAGGCCGATCCAGAAGATGTCGTCCTCGCTGTACTCCCGACTCCCGGCGTCCGCCGGCGGAGCGCCGGATCGGACCGATGAGCCCTTCGCGTTCGCAGTAGCGCAGGGTGTCGATGGAGACACCGGTGCGGCCGGCAACTGTCGCCGGGGTGAGGGCGGTGGTCACGGAACTCCCTTTCCGGCCGATCGCTATCGCGCCTGCGCGAAGCGCTCCAGGTGCTCGTCACCGAGCCGTACCAGGCGTGCGGCGAGTGCCTGCTCGATCTGCTCCACCCGGCTCACGCCGACGATGGGATCGATGCCCTGCCGCATCAGCCAGGCGAGGACGACCTGGTTGCGCGAGGCCGAGACCTCGTCGGCCACATCGCCCAGGACCGAGAGCACCCGGGTGTTCCCCGGGTGCTCGTAGGTCTGCGGCAGCGGTTTGTCCGCACGCACGTAGGAACCCCACATCAGCGAGCTGTACGACCACACGGTGAGCCCCCGCGCCTGCGCGAGGTCCAGGTCGTCGGCGGTGAGCAGACGGTGGCCGCCCTCCGCGAGAGGAGTGAGGGGGCGGGGCTGGACGAGGGAGTGGCGCAACTGGAGGGCCGTCCACGGCTCCACGCCCTGTTCACGTGCGAGTGACCGGGCGCACTCGACCCGCCATGCCGCGTGGTTCGCCGCACCGACGCGCAACGCCGTTCCCTTGGCGACGAGTTCACCGAAGACGCCGACCGTCTCCTCCAACGGCACTTCGCGGTCCTCCGCGTGGGCCCAGAGCATGTCGACGTGGTCGACCCCCAGCCGCTCCAGGCTCCCCTCGAACCCGGTGCGGACGGCGTCGGCGGAGAGCCCCTCGGCGCTCTGCGGCCAGGAGTGCGCGACGAGCGGGTTCTGCCGGACCTTCGTCGCGATGCGTACCGCGTCGCGCGCACCGGGACGGGCCCTGAGCCATGCGCCGATGACCCGCTCGCTGGCGCCGCCGACGCCGCTGGGGTCGGCCCAGAAGGAGTAGCAGTTGGCGGTGTCGAGCCAGACGCCGCCGCCAGCGACGAAGGCGTCGAGGATCGCGAACGCCTGGTCGGTTCCGACTCGGGTGCCGAATTCCATGGTGCCGAGAATGATCTGAGGGGCTGTGGTGTTCATGCCCTCCACTCTCGGACCTGGAGCGCGCTCCAGGTCAAGCGTCTTGGTGGAAGAGATTCGGGACCCCGCCTCCCAGGGGCCAGGCCTCGATGTCGCGGTAGCGGATCGGTACGGTGCCGCGCAGCGCGTTGCTGCCGACCAGGTGCAGACGTTCGGCCAGCCACGGGCTGCCGGCGAATCCGGTGAGCCGGGCGGCGAGATCGGCTGTCGAGGACCGGTCGTCCCGTCGCGCGCGGGCCAGCGTCAGATGGGGGCGCAGCGGCCGGTCCTCGAACGCGATGCCGCAGTTCCTGACCACGGTACGTACGTCGGCGGCGAGCGTCTGGAGCCCGTCCAGGTCCCCGCCGATACCGCTCCACAGCACACGGTCCTCGAACGTGCCGCTACCGCGCAGGGCCAGCGAGAGGGGCCGGCGGGCCGCCGCGAGGCCGGCCAGCGGCGGGCGCAGGAGCGCAACGGTGGAGACGGGGAGCTCGCCGAGGAACGCCAGGGTGATGTGCCAGTCCTCGATGCGGTTCCACCGCAGGTGGGGGTGGGTGCCGTAGGCGGGGCGGAGTTCCCGGGCGAGTTCGTCCTTCGCGTGGTCGGGCGGGGCCAGGGCGATGAACACGCGAACGGTCGCGGGCTGAGTCTGTTCGTTCACACCGGTCTTCGTACCGCATGGCGACCGGTTGAGGCGAAATGGCCTCGACCGGCTACCGGATCGGCGCGCTGGTCCGGCCTTCCGCGCAGGCCGGGTTCACGCGGTCAGAGTCTCTCCGTCAGCAGCTCGTGGACCGTCGCGATGAACGGGTCGCTCCTGTGCACCCGCCGGGTGCACATGGCCGCCACCGCGGTGGCGGTGTCCGGTCGGAAGCCGAGGAACATCTGCTGCCCGAGCGTGGCCCCCGCGTGGAAGAGGACCGGCCCGCGCGGCGACGGATGGCGGAACCAGGTCAGCGTGTGCGTGTGGGCGTGCCCGAGCCCGCGCCGCAGCAGCGGGTGTTGTACGTCGGCGAGTGCGGCGGCCGGCAGGGGCGTGGGCGCGGCGGTTGCCGGGAGATGCGCCTCCAGGAACGCGAGGAGGTCCGGAGGCGTCGCCCGGACCGCTCCGGCGGCGCTGAAGCCGCCGGTGTCCAGCGCGGGCAGCGGCCCGCCGTCCTTTCCGTGTCCCACGGCGTCACCGCCGGCCGGCGCCCCGGGGCGCAGCCGCGTACCGTCCAGTCCGAGCGGGCCCAGGACCTCCTGCTGGAGCAGCGCCTCCCAGGACATGCCGGTGGCGGCGGCCAGGGTGTGCCCCAGTACGGAGACCGCGAAGTTCGAGTAGTGCCAGCGGGTGCCGGGCCGGTGGCGCGGGCGGGCGCGGAGGAAGGCGCGGACGACCCGGTCGGCCGGGTAGCCGCTGTAGGGCGCGGTGGACCAACGGGGCAGCGCCTGCGGGTAAAAGTCGGCCGGCAGCGCGCGCAGGCCCGAGGTGTGGGTGATCAGGTGGCGCAGGGTGATGGCGCCCACGGCGGGGTGCACGGGATGGCCCGGGGCCAGCAGTGCGGCCGCCCGGTCCTCGTAGCTCAGGCGGCCCTGGGCGACGAGCGAGGCGAGCAGCAGCCCGGTGAAGGGCTTGGACGCGGAGCCGAGCTCGTAGCGGAGCAGGTCGCGCGGCGCTTCGGCCTGCGGCAGGCCCTCGGCGAGCTGGAAGGTGCGGCGGCCCTCGTGACTGAGCGCGATCACGAGATCGGGTGCGTCGATGGTGCGGGCGGCCTCGGTCAGGAGCCGGGCCCGCTCGCCCTCGCCCTCGTCCTGGGGAGGACGGTCGGCGGGGGCCCGGCGGACGTCCTGCGGGGCCGTCACGCGGGGGCCGGCTCGGTGAGGTCCGACAGGGCGCGGGACAGGGCCAGGGCCGAGGCGAACGCCGCCACCAGCGTGGGGTGGTAGACGAGGTCGAAGACGGACTCCTCGTCGCCCTCCGGCATGGCCCCCATCACCGGCATCGCGCCGTCCGGCTGCTGGGCTCCGGCGAATCCCGCCCAGGCGGCCGGGTCCAGGGTCGGCTCCGGCAGACAGGCGTCGACGACGAGCAGTTCGCCCAGCAGGTCCCAGCGGCCCAGATCGAGCCAGTCGTCCAGCCACACCGGCAGCCAGAGCGCCAGGTAGTCCGCGACGTCTGCGGGCAGCCCGGCCGGGTTGGCGCCCCAGTCCGTCAGGTGGAAGACCGTGTGGGTGATGTCGTAGCCGATGTTGCCCTCGACGGTCCACGGCTCGGGCCGCCGCGACAGCCAGGTACGCCTGTACGCGTCTTCGACCGGCACGCTCGGTTCCAGCCCGAAGCGGCGCTCCATGGCGCTGAGTCCGAGGCGGCGCACCGGGACGACCTCCAGTGCGCCCCAGCTGCTCAGCCGGTGGTTCAGCCGGACGGCGGTCTCCAGGGTCGGCTCCTGGAACCCCAGCTCCCGGAACGGTACGTAGACCTCCATCGGAACGGGGCACAGCGGTTCGCGCCGCTGGCCGTCGACCAGCCGGCTCCCCGAACCCAGCAGCTCGTGCCAGGCATGGTCCAGGAGCTTGCGCGCCAGGGCGGCCTGCTTGGACCCGGCGACCCCCTCGCGGAAGATGACCTTGCTGATGAGGGCCAGTTCACCGAGCGGCTTGAACCGGTCCAGGACGCCCACCTCGGGCGGTGGGTCGTCGTCCAGCCGGAAGCCCGCCCGGTGGTCGTACAGCCATCCCAGGGCCCGCGCGCCCACGTCATGGATCTGCTGGATGCCGCTCATGCGGCAGCTCCCTTCGTGCGGCCGGTGCGGCTCATACGGCGGCCCCGGTGTCCGCTGCCGGCCCGTCCGCCCGGTGCGCGGTGAGGCGCTTGAGGGACAGTGCGGCGGCGAAGGCGGTCACCAGGGTGGAGTGGTAGCAGGCGAGGAACGGATACGGGTCCGGCTCCGGGCCGGCGGGTCCGGCCGGCTGCGGCCTCTCCGGCGTTTCCGGCACCGGGATCACCGGGCCCGTCTCCGGCACCGCGCCGCTCGGGGCCTGCGCGGTGGCGAGGGCGGGCCATGCCGCGTCCAGCAGTGCGACGGGGGGCGGTCCCGGCAGGGCCGCGGCGACCGCGAGCAGCTCGCCGGTCAGGTCCCACTGCCGGCTCTCCAGACAGCCGTCGATCCAGGGCGGCAGCCAGGCCCGCAGGTAGGCGTCGATGTCGGCGGGCATCCCCTCGGGGACGCAGCACCAGTCGGTGATGTGGAAGACGGTGTGGGTCAGCGCGTAGCCGGAGGGCCCCTCGAACATCCATGGTTCGGACAGCCCGCCCAGCCAGGTGCGCGCGAGGACCGCGCCGGCGTCGGCGTGCGGGGCGGCGCCGACCCGCCGCTCCGAGTTGATCAGGCCGAGCTCCCGGTTGGCGTGCTGCTCGGTGTGGGCCCAGCCCCTGGTCGAGGAGAGCGTGCCGGCCAGGCGCTCGAAGCCCTCGTTGCGCAGGCCGTGTCCGGCGAAGGCCGCGTAGATCTCGTACGGGTACGCGGCGAAGGGTTCGCCGCGCAGCAGCTCCAGCAGCAGGTCTCCGGCGCGCACCTGCTCCCACGCGAACGCGATGAGGTCCCCGGCCGTCCCGTGTTCCTGGGTGCCGGGCTCCGTGCTGCGGCGGATCGTGGTGCAGAGCTGGGCCAGTTCGCCGAGGGGTTTGAGTGTGCTGTTGACCTGGGTGTGCGGCTCCAGTACGTCCGGCGGGAGCACGAAGCCTGCTCGGTGGGCGTCGGCCCAGCCGAGCGCCTGCCGCAGGACGCGGGGCAGGACGGCCAGCGCCGCGCCCGCGGTACTGGCCGGCGCGGTGGCCGCCGGAGCCGTCACCGCGCCCGCTCCTCGGCCATCAGCCGGGCGACCCTCACATGCAGCGCGACGCGGGGGTCCGTGCCGCCCATCAGCTCGACGAAGTCGAGTCCGCGGTCCAGCCCCAGGCTGTCGGGCCTGCCGTCCAGTACGGCGAGCCAGCGCCCGGCGCCCGCGGCCTGAAGCCAGTTGCGCCGCCGCACCGCGCGCACGAACCCCCGGGACAGGTCGACGACCCGGTGGGCGGCGGCCCGGTGCACGGCCGACGACGCGGCCGGCACGGCGAGCGGTGCCAGCACGGAGAGCTGATGGGTGAAGGCCTGCCAGGGGGCTCCTTCGAGCCACGCCGCATCCGGCTCACCACTGCCGGGAACGGTGACTGCGGGCTGTCCGGGGGCGGCGGCGGGGGCCGTCCGGTGCAGGGCGGAGATCATGCCCCAGTGGCTCCAGGCCGTGGCGTCGGAGGCGTCGGGCCGGGGCGGGAACTCCCGCACGGCACGGTGGAACACGGCGACGTCCCCGGGATGCGGATTGTGCCCGTACAGAACGCTGGGCAGAAGCAGATCGGCTCCGATGACGCGTACCGCGGCAATTCCTGTCCTGTTGTCCTCGTCGATTCCGGCCGCGCCGCAAACCGTGGCGAGGTGGTCCCCGCTCCGAAGAGCGAGGACCACCTCTGTTGCCAGGTCATGCACGGCACCCTCAAGGGGGGACGAGGCATGTGTCTGGTCCATTTGCTGCCGACTAGCCCTTCTTCGGGCGCGGGGTCGGCGGCGAGAGCAGCAGCGCGGAGCCGCCGCCGAGGAGCGCGAGGTACGCGCACTCGCGGGAGTCGCGGTAGAAGCCTTCGGCCTCGCCCGGGTTGAGCGCCGCGTCGAGGTCGAGCTCGATGTCAGTGGCAGTGGTTTCCGTGGTGTACATGGGTGTTGCCCCGTCCTGTGGGAAGTGGGGTTGCCGTACGTACCGAGTGAAATACATGAAATGTAAAGCCGCAAATCGGGCAGCTCGGAGAGTGAATTAACGATTCAATTGAATGATGAATTCACTAACCCCAAACACGGCACTGAACTGGGAAAACATTAATTCCTCCCACTCGTACGGCGGGTGGTACATGGGGCGTATTCAAATCGCGCGGGTGCACATCCGGGCCGGAAGTTCTCGACAATTCAAATAAAGCGGAAGGATTGGCGCCGGACAGCCGACAACGGCACTGAATCCGCCCCGACGCCCTACCAGGCAGGTCTGACAATCGAAGGGCGAACGGGGTCAGTTTCCGCCGCGTTCGGCACCCTCCCCGACCAGGGCCTTCCGTTTGGTTCAGGCCGGACCGGCTCCAGGTCCTGTCCGAGTTCGTGCAGAACTCCGACGACGCGGGAGCCGGACAGTTGCGCATCCTGCTGCGGCCCGACGACCTTCTGCTCGCCCACGACGGAGCCGGCCTGCGCCTGGCCGATGTCCTCCCCCTCGGCATGCCCTGGCTCAGCGGCAAGACGGCCGACTCCGAAGCCACCGGCCGGTTCGGCATCGGACTGTCCACACTCAGGGCGCTCACCACGGAGTGGGAGGTGCACTGCCACCCCTTCCACGTGCGCTTCTCCGGCACCAGCCTCGAACCTGCGGCGCCGCCGGAACTGCCCGCCGAGATCTCCGGACCCGAGTGGACCGTCTTCCGCATCCCACTGGCTCCCGGCACGCTGACCCCGGCCCAGCTCCTCGACTGGTTCGACGACTGGAACGACGCTTCCCTGCTCTTCCTGCGTCACCTCCGCAGCGTCGAGGTGACTGCGGGCGGGCACAGCGCCGTACTCTCCCTGGCCTGGGAAGACGTGACAGAGCGTCGACTCCTGATCGAGGGCGTCGGGCACGAGGTGAGCGTGCGGCACGCCCGGACCACCGACGGAGCCCTGTGGCGTGTGTATGCGGCCCAGGTGGAAGCGCACCCCGACTGGGAACGGATCCACAAGGCACTGGACCCCACCGTGCCCGTGGGCATCGCGCTGCCCCTCGGGCGTGAAGCGGACGGCAGCGTCCACGCCGGCCTGCCCGTCGCCCCGCTGGACGTGGCGGTCCGCGTCCACAGCCAGTTCGACCCCGTCGCCAGCCGGGAGGGTTTCGCCGGCAGCCTCCTCAACACTCAGCTGGTCCCCGTGATCGCCGATCTGTGGGCAGCTGCCGTGCGCGATGTGCTGGAGAGGGTGGATCACACGGCATGGCACCTCGTTCCGCTTCCGCGCCCGCCGGGCTCCCCGTCGGGGAATCTGCTCCAGGACCGGATCCGCACCGCGCTGCTCGCCCGGGCCCGGCAGTCACTCGCCGCCGAACTGGCCCTGCCGGCCGCGGAAGACCACCCCGACGCCCCTTTGGCCGAGTTCGCGGTCGAGGAGGCGGCACTGTCGGAGGTCCTGGACGCCACCGATATCGCCCGGCTGGGCGCGGCCCCGTACACCTTGCCGGCCGCAGTCCGTGACAGCTCCGGTCGCTGGCGGGAGGTCCTCGCGGACTGGCGGGCGCAGGGTGCCGCGGATCTGCGCGCGGAGGTGCGGGTCGTGGACGCGCTCAGCCTGTTCTCCGACGCCGGGTGGAGGGACGTCGCGCGGTTCGTACGGCTCGCCGCGGTCGCCATCGAAGGGGATCTCCACGATGCGCTGGCCGCCCGGACGTGCCTGGCCACCGCGGACGGGCGCCGGCTTCGGCCGCAGCCCGCGGAGCACGCGTTCGCCGACGCCTCCGGGGGGACCAGCGGCCCCCTGGATCCGCTGGGCGTCATTCTGGACCTGCATCCGGCCTACGCGGAGGACAACGCCTGGACGAAGACGGTCACCGCGTGGCTCCGGCGACGGGACTGCCTGGTGCGCCGCGACGACACGGCAGCCGTACTGAAGATCCTCGCCCGGATCGGAAGGGCCGGCGGACGGCTTCCCGACGGCGACGAGGCGACGGAGACCGCCCGGCTCGTCGCCCTGCAACAGGCACTCGGCGAGCTGCCCAAGAAGGTGCGCGACCCGCTCGGTCCGGGCATCGGGCGGGCCGTCCTCCTGAACGGATTCACCTACGACAAGGAAGGGACCGAACAGCCACGCCGCGTGAAGCCCGGCGCCGCCTACCTCCCCCAGGTCTTGGAGAGTGCTGACGGAGACCGGTTCGAGGTGGCCGCGCGCACGACCCCCGGTCTCGTCTGGGTGCGCCGCTCCTACGCGCGATCACTGCTCTCCGCCGCCCAGGCAAGTGGTCTGAGCAAAACAGTCTTCCTGCGGCTGCTGGGCGTGTCGGACACGCCCAGGCTCGCCCCGGTGCGCGAGGTCTGTCACCCGGCGGACACCAAGACGTACCCGGGAGATCCTCGACTCGGCCTCGCACGGCACTGCAGGTGGTTCCACACGGACCGGTGGCAGCAGATGTTCCTCGAAGGAGCCGACCACAGCCTGGACGACCTGACCAGTAGCGACCTCGCCGTCGTGGTCCGGAACATCGCGGACGAGAAGAACGCGGACGAGCGGCGACGCCGTACCGCAGCCCTGCTCCGCACCCTCACGGCGCCGCTGACCTCGGACCGGGCCGTCGTCGCCATGGCCCGGGGTCACTACAAGTGGAACCTCAAGGGCGAGACAGCGGCCATCTGGGTGTGGCAGCTACGGGAGACCGCCTGGCTGGAGGACAGCCACGGCCGGCTCAGGCCTCCGGCCGAGCTCACGCTGCGCACACCGGACACGGTGGCGCTGTACGGGCCGGAGGACCCCGGATACCTGCACCCGGACATCCACCGGGCTCTGGCCACCCGCACGGAGGTGCTCACCGCTCTCGGTGTCTCCGGCGACCCCGACGTCCCGCGTCTGATGGACCGGCTGCGTGACCTCCGGGACCGTCACGACGACACGGCCGATGCCGACGTGCCGGACAGTATGAGAGCGGAGGCGCTGCTGGTCTACCAGTGCCTCGCGCGGCGCCTGACGCACCGTCCGGCGGATGCGGCCCACTCGGCAGTGGAGAAGCAGATCCGCGACGAGTTCCGCTACGAGAAGCTCGTCCTGACCGACCGGGGATGGACGGGGTCGAAAAGGTGCTTCCAGGGACCCGCGATCCTGCGTGGTTTCCGTCCCTTCGCCCTGACCGGGGCCGACATCGATCCCCTCTGGCAGGTGTTGGGCATCCCCGAACCCGGACTCGATGACCTCATCGACGTACTGAAGGAGATCTCCGGGACGGGCGCGACCCCCGACGCCGAGCACGAGAGGGTCATGCTCGAAACCCTGCGCCGTCTGCGGGACGTGATCGCCGCCGCCGATAAGCCCCTGTCGCCAGGACTGCAGAGCAAGCTGCGGAATCTGCCGCTGTGGACCACGGACGGCTGGATCAAGGGGAAGGGGCGAGCGGTGTTCGCCCTGGCGGACTCCGGGATCGAGCGGGCCCTGACGAACCGTCTGCCGCTGTGGAGACCGGGAGGCAACGTGGGGCAGTTCACCGCGCTGTTCGGGCCGCTGCACGTCACCCCGTTGGACATCACCGGCGCCCAGGTCACAGGCGGGGCCGGAGGCGTGGACGGTGCCGGGGACGCAGTCCTGGACCAGCCGGCGGACGCGGACCTCACGGCAGCGTTCCGGCAGGGAGCCGCCGCCCTCCAGAACCTTCTGGTACGCGACGAGCCCGAGACGGCCGAGGCCTTCACCGGCTGGACCTGGCTGGCCGGCCTGGAGGTCCGGGTGCTCCCCGGCCTGCGGATCCGCCTCGGTCCGGGAGGCGCCTACGCGCCCATCGAGCTTCCCGTCGAAGCTCAGATCGACCTCGCCCGCAACACGCTGTTCCTGCGTGCGAGCACGGCTCTGACCACCAGGCCCGGTGCGGGCAGGGCCATCGCCGCCCACTTCGCCGAAGAACGGTCGCGCGTGGGCCACAGCTGGCGGGACGTCTGGGAGGAACACCTGGTGGAAGCGGGTGCCGGAACCACACTCACATCGGCGGGCCAGCGGGACCGCGAGGAACGGCAGCGCCTCGCCGAGGAACTGCGCCGGCGCGCACAACTGACATCCGCCCGGCCGATGCCCGGCGGGCGGCCGCCCGCTCAGCGGGGTCCCGGCACCGCCGCCGCTGCCGCCAGTGGCCCGGCCCTCACCGTCCCCGCCCCGCGCCGGTTCGGCTCTCACCCCCGCGCCCGCGGACCCCGGCCCCGGCACACGCCGGCCGCCCGCCCTCTGGTGGACGCGGCCGCCTTCGACTCACTGCCTGCCAGGGTCACCCGCACGGGAACGCCGTCCACACCGGGAAGCGCCCCTGCCCCTGCCTCTACGTCCGGGACAGCCGCGCCCGCACGACGTGCCCCGCTCCCCCGGCCCAGGCCGGGAGGAGCCCCGCCCCGCAGCCCGTCCTCAGCTCCCGGCTACGCGGACCACCACAAGGAGGAGCTCGTCATCCAGGCCCTGCGCCGGATCCTGCGGAAGCGAGGAGCCGGGCTGGATGACCAGCGGGGCGCGTCGGGCCTGGGCGCCGACGCCTACGACTCGACCGGCCGCTACTACGAGATCAAGGCCCACGGACGGGCCGTTCCCGGCGAACTAACTCTGACGCGCACGGAGTTCGTACGCGCCTGGACCGAGGGCGAGAACTACACCCTGGTGATCGCCTCACACCTGGAAAGGGGCACCGGCAAGCCGACCCTCCGCCTGGTGAACGACCCCGTGCACCGCTTCGAGGTCGAACCGCCGACGGACGTCCGCCTCAAGGGCGTGCGGGACGAGCGAGTGGAATCAACCGTGTACGAATGGCCCGAATCGGGCCACTGACGACGACAACGGCGCAGCCCCGCCGAAGGGCATCGCCAAGGCTCTCCCTCAGCCGAGAGAGCTCAACGGCTCTTCGACGGCGTCGACTCCCGGTCCGCCTGGGTGACGGCAGCAATCGGCTTCCGCGTGACCGGTCTGATCCTGCCGGGGCGTCCCACGCCATGTGGGCCGATACCGGCCGCGTCCGCTGAGCGGACACGGCTGCCCGGATGCCGTCTTGACGGTGTGCCGTCAAGAGTCCACGATCGGGCACGCACCGCGCCCCTGCCCGCTCCCGCGGGGAGGAGCGCACGGCCAGTTCCACACCCGATCCCTTCGCGCGTACGGAACCCGGAGCCCCCACATGACTCTCTCCTTCCTCAGACGCACGGCCGTAGCGGCAGCGGCCTCCCTCGGACTCGCCGCCCTCCTCGCTCCCGCTGTCCCCGCATCTGCGGCCCCGCCGTCCGCCGCCGTCCTCGCGGCCCCGGACATCCCGGTCGCCAACGTCAAGGCGCACCTCGCCCAGCTGCAGTCCATCGCCACCGCCAACGGCGGCAACCGCGCACACGGCAGGGCCGGTTACAAGGCCTCCGTCGACTACGTGAAGGCCAAACTCGACGCCGCCGGATTCACCACCACGCTCCAGACGTTCACCTCCAGCGGGTCCACCGGGTACAACCTGATCGCCGACTGGCCCGGCGGCAACGCGAGCCAGGTCCTCATGACCGGCGCGCACCTCGACTCCGTCACGGCCGGTCCGGGGATCAACGACAACGGTTCAGGGTCGGCCGCGGTCCTGGAAACCGCCCTCGCCGTCTCGCGGGCCGGATACCAACCGTCGAAACACCTGCGCTTCGCCTGGTGGGGAGCGGAGGAGCTCGGCATGGTCGGATCGACGTACTACGTCAACCACCTCGCGACGGCCGACCGCGCGAAGATCACCGGATATCTGAACTTCGACATGATCGGCTCGCCCAATCCCGGCTACTTCGTGTACGACGACGACCCCACGATCGAGAAGACGTTCAAGGACTACTACGCCGGCCTCTCGATACCGACCGAGATCGAGGCGGAGGGCGACGGCCGCTCCGATCACGCGCCGTTCAAGAACGCCGGCATACCCGTCGGCGGTCTCTTCTCCGGAGCCGACTACACCAAGACCACAGCCCAGGCGCAGAAGTGGGGCGGCACCTCCGGCCTGGCCTTCGACCGGTGCTACCACGCGTCCTGCGACACCTCTGCCAACATCAACGACACGGCGCTCGACCGGAACAGCGACGCGATCGCCTACGCGGTCTGGGGCCTGTCCGCCGCGACCACTCAGCCGCCCGCCGGCACCGTCTTCGAGAACACCGCAAACGTGGCCGTACCTGACAACGGCGCGGCCGTGACGTCGTCCGTCTCCGTCACCGGCCTCACCGGCAACGCGCCCGCCACGCTCAAGGCGAGCGTCGACATCAAGCACACCTACCGCGGCGACCTGGTTGTCGACCTCCTCGCGCCCGACGGCTCCGCGTACCGGCTCAAGAGCTCCAGCTCCAGCGACTCCGCGGACAACGTGATCGCCACCTACACGGTCAACGCGTCCAGCGAGGCCGCCAACGGGACGTGGAAGCTGCGAGTCCAGGATGTGGCAGCACAGGACACCGGCTACATCGACAGCTGGAAACTGACCTTCTGACGTGAAAGTGCGGCACACGGTGATCGCATCGTGTGCCGCACGCCCGTTCTCGCGGAATCGCCGTACACGTGAACGCAGCCGAAGCGAGCCACGACCTTCGCCGTGTTGGGCGGGACGAGGCTGATGCCACACCGCCCACAACCGACCCACCAGGTGCGGACCGACTCGGCCCGGCAATGGCCCATTCCACTCTTTGCCGCAGGCCAGAAGCAATGGTTGGCGCCTACCACAAGCCGACGAACAACCTGCCGACAGCCTTCGCCGCCCATGCGGCAGCTACGCGCGCCGCCCAGTCGGTGCGGCCGTACTTTGCCCCTGCAGTCCCACCGAAGCGACTCACGAGACCACGCCTAGCCGAGGAAGCTCAGCCGCACCTGCCGGTTGGCGTTGTCGACATTCGTGTCGACCAGGCACACCGACTGCCACGTCCCGAGCTCCAGCCGCCCCGCGATCACCGGCAGGGTCGCGTGCGGCGGTACGAGGGCCGGGAGCACGTGGTCGCGGCCGTGGCCGGGGCTGCCGTGGCGGTGCTGCCAGCGGTCGTCGGCGGGGAGCAGCGCGTGCAGGGCGGAGAGGAGGTCGTCGTCGCTGCCCGCGCCGGTTTCGAGGACGGCGATCCCCGCCGTCGCGTGCGGTACGAAGATGTTGAGCAGTCCGTCCCGGCCGGCGGCCGTCCGGGTGAGGAACTGTTCGCAGTCGGACGTCAGGTCGGTGACGGTCTCCGTGGTTCCCGTGGTGATGTGCAGGACGCTGGTGGTGAAGGCGGTCGACATGGCTTCATTCTCCCGCCCGCGGTGGACGATCGCGCGTCCACGTGCCGAGACGGCATTGACCGTTTCCTTGAGGGATCGCTACGTTCAGCGCCATGTCCCGATCAGCTCTGCTCACTTCGCGCGGTCACATCGACCTGCTGCGGGTGGCTTCCGCCGCGTGTTGTCGCGGCTGCTGACGTTCTCTCAGCACTTTTCCCGTCAGTGACCGGGCGCGAGGCGCCCGACCGCTCCTGACGTAGTACCCGCCCTGCCCCCACCTCGCACGTGTCGCCCGGCCGAGGCCGGACACCGTGTGGTTCCTCCGTGACCTCCCGCCGGTACGGCGTGGCTGTCGCGTGCCCGGGTGCCGGGGCACCTCCATTCCCATGACGCGTTCGCGGAGCCCACATGACTCTCGACCATGCTCTCGCCCCACCCGATATAGCCCCTGAAAAGGGGAAATATGGCCGGCCGGACGATCCGGCCCGGCGGCGTCCGCTCCACCTGGAGCCCGTCGTTCCCGCCACCGCTCGCGGTGCGCGGCTGCGGAACGTACCCCGGTGGCTTCGGCGCACCGCCGGGCCGCTGTTGCTGCTGATCCTGTGGCAGGTGTTCAGCGCCACCGGTGTGCTGCATCCGGACGTACTGGCCTCGCCGGGCACCATCGCCCGCGCGGGGTCGGACCTGGTCGCGGACGGGACGCTGACCTCCGCGATGGCCGTCTCGCTCCAGCGGGTGGCCGTGGGACTGCTGCTGGGGGGGTGCCGTCGGGACCGCGCTCGCACTGGTCTCGGGGCTCTCCCGGCTGGGCGAGGACCTGGTCGACGCGAGCGTCCAGATGCTGCGCACCGTGCCGTGGGTCGGGCTGATCCCGCTGTTCATCATCTGGCTGGGAATCGGTGAGGCCCCCAAGGTGGCGCTCATCGCGCTCGGGGTGGCCTTCCATCTGTATCTCAACGTCTACGCGGGCATTCGCGGCGTCGATCCCCAACTCATCGAAGCAGGTCAGTCGTTGGGGCTCGGGCGTTGGGGGCTGGTGCGGCATGTAGTGCTGCCGGGGGCGTTGCCCGGGGCCATGACGGGGCTGCGCTACTCGCTGGCGACCGCCTGGCTGGCGCTGGTGTTCGGTGAGTCGGTCAACGCCGACGCCGGAATCGGCTTCCTGATGAACCAGGCCCGGGAGTTCTTCCGCACCGACGTCATCGTCGTCTGCCTGGTGGTCTACGCCTTCCTCGGCCTCGCCGCCGATGTCATCGTCCGCATTCTCGAAAGGCTGCTGCTGCAATGGCGACCGACCTTCACGGGCCAGTGACCACCCACTCCCCCGCCCCGGCCGGCCCGCTTCCGGAGACCGCCGTACGTGTCGAGGGGCTGTCCCGCTCCTTCGACGGCCGGGACGTCGTCGACGGGCTCGACCTGACCCTGCGCGCCGGCGAGTTCACCGTACTGCTCGGGCGCAGCGGGTGCGGGAAGTCCACCCTGCTGCGGGTGCTCGCCGGCCTGGACCGGGAGATCCGGGGGACGGTGCTGGTGCCCCGGCGCCGGGCGGTCGCGTTCCAGGCGCCTCGCCTGATGCCCTGGAAACGGGTCTGGCGCAACGTACTGCTCGGACTGCCCGGGAAGCCCGAACGCGCCGTGGCGGCGAAGGCGTTGGCGGAGGTCGGGCTCACCGAGCGTTCGGGGGCCTGGCCCAGGACGCTCTCGGGCGGCGAGGCACAACGCGCCTCACTGGCCCGAGCGCTGGTCCGCGAGCCAGATCTGCTGCTGCTCGACGAGCCGTTCGGCGCCCTCGACGCACTGACCAGGATCAAGGCCCAACAGCTGGTGGCCGAGCTCTGGCAGCGCCGGGGCTGCGCCGTACTGCTCGTCACGCACGACGTGGACGAGGCACTGCTCCTCGCGGACCGCGCGCTGGTGATGCGCGACGGCGCCATCGCGTACGAGACGTCCGTAGGCCTGGACCGTCCGCGCAACCCCGGCACCCCGGAGTTCGCCGCGCTGCGCACCCGGCTGCTCACCGAGCTCGGCGTGGAGACGGCCCCCGTGCCCGCCTGAGACCCGGGCCCACTCCGCCCTGTGAACTCCGCCTGTCCAGACCGGAGAGAGACGACATGAATCGCCGCACCCTGCCCGCATTCCTGCTCCCCTTCGCCCTGCTCCTCACCGCCTGCGGCGGCGCGAGCTCCGCCTCCACGGCGAGCAGCACCGACGGCAAGGGCAGCGTCACACTCAACATCGGTGACCAGAAGGGTGGTTACGAAGCCATCCTGCGCGCCTCCGGTGAGCTGGACGACCTCGACTTCCGCATCAAATGGTCCACCTTCACCTCCGGGCCACCACTTCTGGAGGCGGTCAACGCCGGGGCCGTGGACATCGGCGGGGTCGGCAACACCCCGCCGGTGTTCGCCGCCGGTGCCGGTTCCAAGGTCGTGGTGGTGGGCGCCACGCACGGCTCGCCGGCCGGTGAGGCGATCGTGGTCCCCAAGGACTCGCAGCTGCGGAGTCCGGCGCAGCTGAAGGGCAGGTCGATAGCCGTCGCCCAGGGCAGCTCCGCCCACTTCCAGCTGGTCAGCTCGCTGAAGAAGGCCGGGCTCGGCATCTCGGACGTGAAGCTGAAGTACCTTCAGCCGGCCGACGCGCTCGCCGCGTTCACCCGGGGAAAGGTCGACGCCTGGGCCGTCTGGGACCCGTACACCTCGCAGGTGCTGCGGGGCGGCAGGGCGCGGGTGCTGACCACGGGCGAGGGGGTCGTCAACGGCCTCGGGTTCCAGGTCGCCTCGCCCGCCGCGCTCAAGGAGCCCGGGAAGTCCAGGGCCATCGGTGATCTGCTCGTCCGGCTGAACCGGGCGCAGAACTGGGTGTTCAAGCACCCCGACGCATGGGCGAAGGTCTGGGCGAAGGAGACCGGGCTGCCGTACGAGGTGGCGCTGGACGCGGTGAAGCTGACGGCCGGCACCCGGGTTCCCGTCGCCGTCGATCCGACCGCGATCGCCTCCGAGCAGGAGATCGCGGACACCTTCGCGGACCTGAAGCTCATCCCGCACCGCTTCACCTTCAAGGACTTCGTCGACACCCGCTTCAACCGTGATCTTCCCCCGTCCTCGGCAGCCCCGCGCTCGTACGGAAAGGCCTCCTCATGAACGTCCACCTGCACTGGTTCCTGCCCACGGGCGGCGACGGGCGCACGCTCGTCGACCGGCACGCGTACACCGACGGCGGGATCAAGCGGGACCGGATCACCCCGGTCAGCGGGGTGCGCGCGCCCGACATCGAGTACCTGGCACAGATCGCCAAGGCCGCCGAACAGCTGGGGTTCGAGGCCGTGCTGACGCCGACCGGGACCTGGTGCGAGGACGCCTGGCTCACGACGGTGGCGCTGGCCCAGCACACCGAGCGGCTGAAGTTCCTGGTGGCGTTCCGGCCGGGCGTGATCTCGCCGGTGCTCGCCGCGCAGATGGCCGCGACGTATCAGCGGATCACCCGGGGGCGGCTGCTGCTCAACGTCGTGACCGGCGGTGACTCCACGGAGCAGCGGAGGTTCGGTGACCACCTGGACCACGACCGGCGCTACGCGAGGACCGCGGAGTTCCTGTCGGTGGTACGGGGTGCGTGGAGCGGCCGGCCGTTCGACTTCGACGGTGAGCATTACCAGGTGGAGGGCGGGCTGACGGCGCTGCCGCCGGATCCGCTGCCCGAGGTCTTCTTCGGCGGCTCGTCGGCCGCGGCCGGGCCGGTCGCCGCTAAGCACGCCGATGTCTACCTGACCTGGGGCGAGCCGCCCGCCGATGTGAAGAAGAAGATCGACTGGATCCGGGGGCTGGCCGAGGAGCAGGGCCGCACGGTCCGGTTCGGGATCCGGCTGCACACCATCTCACGCGACTCCTCGCGCGAGGCGTGGGCGACCGCCGACCGGCTGCTGGGCGATCTCGACGCCGATACGGTCGCCGCGGCCCAGCAGGCGCTGGGACGGAGCGAGTCCGTGGGGCAGCAGCGAATGCTGGCACTGCACGGGGGTTCCCGCGACAAGCTGGAGATCGCGCCCAATCTGTGGGCCGGGGTCGGTCTGGTGCGGGGCGGCGCGGGTACCGCGCTGGTCGGCAGCCACGCCGAGGTCGCGGACCGGATCGAAGAGTACCACGCCCTGGGCGTGGAGCACTTCGTGCTCTCCGGATACCCGCATCTGGAGGAGGCGTACTGGTTCGGTGAGGGCGTCACCCCGGAGCTGGCGGCCCGGGGGCTGCTGTCGACGGTCCCGGCCTCCCCGCTGCTCGCGGTGCCCGCGGCGAACGGCCGTCCGGCCTCCGCTCCGGGCGGCGCGCCGCTGCTGTTCGCCGGGGGGCGCTGAGCTCTCCGGGAGCCGTCGGGAAGATCCGCACCCCCGCCATAGTTGGTAGAAGCGTGAACAACGCCGGGGTGCACTCAGTGGATGCCGTAGTGGTGGGCGCCGGGCAGGCAGGTCTGTCCGCCGCCTACCACCTGCGCCGTACGGGCCTGGAGCCGGACCGCGACTTCGTGGTGCTCGACCATGCCCCGCGCCCCGGTGGCGCCTGGCAGTTCCGCTGGCCGTCACTGACGTACGGCAAGGTGCACGGCATGCACGCACTGCCCGGCATGGAGCTGACCGGCGCCGATGACAGCAGGCCCTCCTCCGAGGTGATCGGCGAGTACTTCGACTCGTACGAGAACACCTTCGGCCTTCGGGTGCACCGGCCGGTGGAGGTGAGCGCGGTGCGCGAGGGCGACGGCGGGCGGCTGCTCGTGGAGAGCTCGGAGGGTACGTACGCGACGCGGGCCCTGATCAGCGCGACGGGGACCTGGGACCGGCCGTTCTGGCCGCGCTACCCGGGCCAGGACACCTTCCGGGGCCGCCAGCTGCACACGGCGAACTATCCGGGGCCCGCCGAGTTCGCGGGACTGCGGGTCGTCGTGGTGGGCGGCGGGGCCTCCGGCACCCAGCACCTGATGGAGATCGCCGAGGTGGCCGCCGGCACCCACTGGGTGACGCGCCGGCCGCCGGTCTTCCGCGAGGGCCCGTTCGACGCGGACCGGGGGCGGGCGGCCGTCGCCATGGTGGCGGACCGGGTGCGGCGCGGGCTGCCGCCGCAGAGCGTGGTGAGCGTGACCGGGCTGCCGGTCACCGACGCCGTCCGTCGCGCCCGCGAGTCGGGGGTGCTCGACCGCCTGCTGATGTTCGACCGGATCACACCGGCCGGGGTCGCCTGGGACGACGGCCGCACCGTCGAGGCCGATGTCATCCTCTGGGCGACCGGCTTCCGGCCCGCCGTCGACCACCTCGCCCCGCTGAGGCTGCGCGAGCCGGGCGGCGGCATCCGGGTCGAGGGGACCCGGGCGGTGCGCGACGAGCGCGTCCAGCTCGTCGGCTACGGCCCGTCCGCCAGCACGATCGGCGCCAACCGGGCGGGGCGGGCCGCCGCGCGGGCGGTCGGACAGCTGCTGGACCGGGCCGATCCCGCTGCGGAACGGGCTGCTTCGGCGGCCTGAGCGGGGCGAGGCGGTCAACGGCGGGGCAGGAGGGGCAGAGGGAGCAGGGGCGGCAGGACGGGTGGCTCAGCCGTTGCCGGCGCCGCGCCGGTTGCGGTTGAACTCCGCGACGTTGCGCTGCTGCTCCGCGTAGTCGGCGGTGAAACGGGTGTCGCCCGGCGCGACGGTGACGAAGTAGAGCCAGGGGCCGGCGGCGGGGCTGATCGCCGCCGCCATCGCCTGCTCCCCCGGGTTGCCGATGGGCGTGGGCGGCAGCCCCTTGTGCTCGTAGCTGTTGTACGGGCTGTCGATCTTCGTGTCGCCCGTGGTGGTGTCCAGGGTGCTGCGGTTCAGCGCGTAGTTGAGCGTGGAGTCCATCTGGAGCGGCATGTCGCGCGCGAGCCGGTTGTGGACGACCCGCGCCACCTTGCCCATGTCCGGCTCGGTGTCCGCCTCGGCCTGCACGATGCCGGCGATCGCCACCGTCTGGTAGACCGTGACGCCGTTGCGCTGCGCCCCGGCCGTGATGTGGTCCGCGCCGAACCGCTTGACCGCCGTGTCCACCATGTAGCGCAGCAGGCTCTGCGGGGTGGTGTCGGAGGTGACGGGGTACGTCGCCGGGAAGAGGTAGCCCTCGGGGTTGCCCTTCGCCGCGGCCGGGAGAGGCAGACCCGCCGTGGCGACGGCCTTCTCCGTGGTGCCGGAGGACTCGTCGAGCATCTTGTCCACGGCCGCGTACACCTGGGAGGCCCGCCACCCCTCGGGGATCACGAGGGAACGGGTCCGCTCGGTGGACTGCTCCCTCGTCAGCAGCGGCACGAGGACGGCCGCGGCCACCACGAGGACGAGCACGGCGGCGACCAGCAGCGCCAGCCGGCCGCGGCGGGTCGGGCGGAGCCTGCGACGGGGCGGGGTGTCCGGGGACTCGTTCACCATGCGGGAACGCTATCCCGCAGGGATCCGCTCGTCCGGCACCCCGACGCCTACGACACGCGCCCCGCACCGGCACCGGCACCGCCACCGACCGCAAGGCGAACGCACGAACAGGGGTTCACGCCTCGCCGAACGAGGCGAACATGTCGACGAGGGGCTGCGGTGCCCGCTCGTTGAAGATCGCCTCCAGGCCCTCGGCGGACTCCTGCGCGCTCTTCGCACTGCGCGCGAAAAGGTCTGCCTCGTAGGCGGCCAGCGCCGCTTCGGCATCACCCGGGTGAGCGGCGAGCGCCCGGCCCAGATCGGCGCCGTCGATCATGGCGAGGTTGGCGCCCTCGCCCGCGAAGGGGGACATCAGGTGCGCGGCGTCGCCGAGGAGGGTGACGCCCGGGGTGCGACTCCAGCGGTGGCCGGCGGGAAGCGCGTGGATGAGGCGCGGCACCAGCGCGCCGTCGGCGTCGGTGATCAGACGCCGGAGTGCGGGCGCCCAGTCCGCGAAGAGCTGGACCATGGCGGTCCTGGAGGCTTCGGCGTCGGTGAAGTCGATCGTCGACAGCAGTCCCTCGGCGACCCGCAGCCCGGCGTAGACGTGGAGGCTGCCGTCGGATTCGCGGTGTGCGAGGAAGCCCCGGTTGTCGCCGAGGGCGAAGAACATCCCGCCGCCGATGAGCTTCGCGCACTCGGGGTGGCGGGCGTCGGCCTCGAAGAGGTCCATCTCCACGAAGGAGATGCCGGTGTAGGCGGGGGCCGCGTCGGAGAGCAGCGGGCGGATGCGGGACCAGGCGCCGTCCGCCCCGACGAGCAGTCCGGCGGTGAAGGAGGTGCCGTCCGCGAGGGTCACCCGGTGCTGCCCGTCGGCGGTGGGCCCGGCGCCGGTGATCCTGCTGCCCCAGCGCACGGTCCCCTCGGGCAGCGAGTCGAGCAGCAGGTCGCGCAGGTCTCCTCGGTCGATCTCGGGACGGCCACCCGAACCGTCGTCCGCCTGTTCGAGCAGTACCCGGGCGTGCTTGTCCAGGACACGCATGGCCTCGCCGCCGGGGTGGACCTTCTCCCGGAACCTCTCGTGCAGCCCGGCGGCGCGCAGGGCTGCCTGGCCGGAATCCTCGTGGATGTCGAGCATGCCGCCCTGGGTGCGGGCGTTCCGGTCGGCCTCCAGGTCGAAGACCGCCGCCTCGATCCCGTTCACGTGCAGTACGCGGGCGAGCGTGAGGCCTCCGAGACCGGCGCCGATGATCGCGATGGGGTGGTGTGCGCTGCTCATGGTGGCACCTCCGGCTCGTCGGGAATGCCGGCCGCAGGTTCCGTGCGGTCCGGCGCCCTCGGCGGCGACAGGGCGGCGAGGGGCACGCATCCACAATAACGAACACGTTCGTTACGAACAAGTTCGCTCTGTGGGCCGGGCGTGTCCCGTGCTCGCTCAGCCCGCCGCCGGGGCGAGCTGCGTGTCCCTGCGGACCAGGGCCGCGTAACGCCCGTCCCGGTCGAGCAGTTCCCCGTGGCTGCCGCGCTCCGCGGTCCGTCCGCCGTCCAGGACGACGATCTGATCCGCGTCGCGCACGGTGGAAAGCCGGTGAGCGATGGTGAGGGTGGTGCGCCCGGCGGAGAGCGCGTCGATCGCTTCCTGCACGGCGAATTCGGTACGGGTGTCGAGAGCGCTCGTCGCCTCGTCGAGGATCAGCACCGGCGGGTCGCGCAGGATGGTGCGGGCGATCGCCAGGCGCTGCTTCTCGCCGCCGGAGAACCGGTAGCCGCGTTCACCGACCAGGGTGTCGTAGCCGTCGGGCAGCGAGGCGATGTGGTCGTGGATCTGCGCCGCGCGGGCGGCGGCCTCGATCTCCTCGTCGGTGGCGTCCGGCTTGGCGAAGCGCAGGTTCTCGGCCACCGAGGCGTGGAAGAGGTACGTCTCCTGGGAGACCACCCCGATGGCCCTGGCGAGGGTGTCGAAGTCCAGATCCCGTACGTCGACGCCGTCGAGCGTGACCCGTCCGCCGGATACGTCGTACAGCCGGGGCACCAGGTAGCTGAGGGTGGACTTGCCGGAGCCGGTGGGGCCCACGACGGCCAGGCTGCTGCCGGCGGGCACGGCCACGTCGACGCCGCTGAGCGTGGGCGCGCCCTTCTCGTCGTAGCTGAAGTCGACGTTCTCGAAGCGGATCTCGCCGCGGATCTGCTCCAGCCGGACCGGGTTCTCCGGCTCGGTGATGTCCACCGTGAGGTCGAGGTATTCGAAGATCCGCTGGAAGAGCGCGAGGGACGTCTGCATCTGCACGCCGGTGGAGAGCAGGCTCACCGCGGGCCGGAACAGGCCCTGCTGGAGCGAGACGAAGGCGACGAGCGTACCGATGGAGACGGCGGGTCCACTGGACTGCAGAGTGATGCCCGCCGCCCAGTAGATAACGGCCGGCATGGCGGCCATGACGATGCCGATCGTCGACATCCGCCAGCGTCCGGCCATGCTGGAGCGCACTTCGAGGTCGACCAGCCGTTCGGACTCCTCGGTGAAGCTCTTGGTGAGCGACTCCGAGCGGCCCATGGTGCGGCCGAGCAGGATGCCGCTGACGGAGAGCGATTCGGTGACAGTCGCCGCCATCGCCGCCATCTGCTTCTGCCGCTGGGTGGTGATCTTCTTGCGCTCCCGGCCGACCCGGCGGCTGATCCAGACGAAGACGGGCAGCAGGAGCAGCGAGACGACGGTGAGCCGCCAGTCGAGCGCGATCATGGCGACGACGGTGGCGATGACCGCGGTGAGGTTGGAGACCAGTGAGGTCGCCGTCGAGGTGACGGTGGCCTGCATGCCTCCGATGTCGTTGGCGATCCGGGACTGGACCTCACCCGTGCGGGTCTTGGTGAAGAAGGCGAGCGGCATCCGCTGGAGCTGCGTGTAGACCGCGGTGCGCAGGTCGTGCATCACGCGCTGGCCGACGGTGGTGGAGATGAGGGTCTGCAGCACGCCGAAGACGCTGTTCATCACGGCGGTGAGGATCATGCCGAGCGCGAGCAGCGACAGGAGTCCGGTCCGCCCCTGCGGGATGGCCGTGTCGAGGATCTCGCGCAGCAGGAACGGTGAGGCCACCGACACCAGCGACGAGGCGCCGACGAGCAGGCCGACCACCGCGAGGCGGCCCCGGTAGGGATGGAAGAGGCGGAGGATGCGGCGCAGCTCCGCGGGCGGCTGCCCGTCATCCGGTGGCTGGGGTGTCCACGTGGGTTCGTCGGGTTTCATGGGCTCCTTCGTCAGGCGTGCGACAACAGGACAACAGGGACGGAGAGGGAGGGCTGCGACCGCCTGCGGCGCCATGCGCGTCAGCGGTCCGGGCGGTTCGGGGCGGCGGCCTGTCACGATCTGCGGCCCGCCGGCATCACCGCCCTCACAGTCCGGCGGACAGGAGCATAGCTCATTGTTACCTCTACTCACAATGAACGTGGTCCTGATATTGTTCCTGCCATGGATTCCCCCGACCCCGACGGCGTGCTCGCCGAACAGCTGCTGCGGCTGACCCGCAGGCTCCAGCGCATTCAGAGCCGTCAGCTGGAGCCTGCCGGCATCACCCCCGCGCAGTTCCGGCTGCTGCGCACCGTCGCCCACTACGACGGCGCGCCACGGATGGCGGATCTCGCGCAGCGCCTCGACGTGGTCCCGCGCGCCGTGACCACGCTGGTGGACGGCCTGGAGGCCGGCGGCCGGGTGCGCCGGGTCCCCGATCCGGACAGCCGCCGGGTGGTCCGGATCGAGATCACCGACGAGGGCGTCGCCACCCTGCGGTCGCTGCGCGACGGGCGCCGGGCGGCCGCAGAGGAGATCCTGGCTCCATTGACCGCCGAACAGCGCGAGGTGCTCGGCGGCCTGCTGACCGCTCTGGTCGACGGAATGCCGGAGCGCCGCTGCTGACCGGGGGCGAAGCACCCCACCGAGCCGCCCGAGGGGACCCCCGATGCCGCTGCTGGAGCCGAAGCCGGAAGCCCTGAGCCCCGGGGCGATGCGCAGCCCCGCCCACGACCGGGTGCCCGACGAGCAGGCACCCGGCACGCCCGAGCCGATGCGGAGCGAGCTGACCGCCCTGCTGGGCGCCCACAAGGTGCTGTGGAAGATCTCCGACCTGGTGCGGTACGCCTCCGACGCCAGCCCCTACCGCTTCGTGCCCCAGGTCGTCGTCGTCCCCGAGGACATCGACGACGTCTCGGCGATCCTGTCGTACGCGCACGGCAAGGGCCGCAACGTCGTCTTCCGGGCGGCGGGCACCAGCCTGAACGGCCAGGCGCAGGGCGAGGACATCCTCGTCGACGTACGGCACCACTGGGCGGGCATCGAGGTACTGGACGGCGGGGCGCGGGCCCGTATCCGGCCGGGGACGACGGTCATGCGGGCCAACGCCACCCTCGCCCGGCACGGCCGGCTGCTCGGCCCCGACCCGGCCAGCGCGATCGCGTGCACGATCGGCGGGGTCGTCGCCAACAACGCCTCCGGGATGACGGCGGGCACCAGCCGCAACTCCTACCGGACCGTGTCCTCGCTGACCTTCGTACTGCCCGGCGGCACCGTGGTGGACACCGGCGATCCCTCGGCGGACGAGGAGCTGGCGCACGCCGAGCCGCAGCTGTGCGCGGGGCTCCTCGCGCTGAAGGCCGAGATCGAGGCCGACGCAGCGCTCACCGCCCGGATCCGGGCCAAGTACGAGATCAAGAACACCAACGGCTACCGGCTCGACGCCTTCCTCGACGGCACGACACCCGTGGAGATCCTGCGCGGGCTCATGGTCGGCTCGGAAGGCACCTTCGGCTTCATCTCCGAGGTCGTCTTCGAGACCCTGCCCCTCGACCGCCGCGTCTCCACCGCGCTGCTCTTCTTCCCGTCCCTGACCGCGGCGGCCGCCGCCGTACCGCTTTTCAACGAAGCGGGCGCCATCGCCGTCGAGCTGATGGACGGAAACACCCTGCGGGCCTCCGTCAGCGTCCAGGGTGTGCCCGCCGACTGGGCCGGGCTGCCGAAGGAGACGGCGGCGCTGCTGGTGGAGTTCCGCGCGCCGGACGAGCCGGGCCAGGAGGCGCACGAACGGGCGGCGGCCGGTGTGGTGCGCCGGCTGGAGCTGGTCCGGCCCGTCACCTCGGTCACCAACGAGTTCACCCGGGACGTCGGGACCATCTCCGGCTACTGGAAGGCCCGCAAGGCCTTCGTCACCGCGGTCGGCGGCTCCCGGCCCTCCGGTACGACACTGATCACGGAGGACTTCGCCGTACCGCCCTCCCGGCTGGCCGACGCGTGCGAGGCGCTCCTCGCGCTCCAGGCCGAGCACGGTTTCGACGCCGCCGTCGCGGGCCACGCGGCCCACGGCAACCTGCACTTCCTGCTCGCCTTCGACGCGGCGAAGCCCGCCGACGTCGACCGGTACGCCGCCTTCATGGCGGACTTCTGCCGGCTGACCGTGGAGCGGTTCGACGGATCGCTCAAGGCGGAGCACGCCACCGGCCGCAACATCGCGCCCTTCCTGGAGCTGGAGTGGGGACCGAGGGCGACCGAACTGATGTGGCGGACCAAGCAGCTCATCGACCCCGACGGGGTATTGGCACCCCGGATCGTCCTGGACCGCGACCCCAGGGCCCACCTGCGCGGCCTCAAGACAATCCCGCGCGTCGAGCCGGTCGCCGACCCCTGCATCGAGTGCGGGTTCTGCGAACCGACCTGCCCCAGCCACGACCTGACCACGTCACCGCGCCAACGCATCGTGCTGCGCCGGGAGATGATGCGCCAGCCGGACGGCTCGCCGGTGGAGACCGGGCTGCTCGACGCGTACGGCTACGACGCGGTCGACACCTGCGCGGGCGACTCCACCTGCAAGCTCGCCTGCCCGGTCGGGATCGACACCGGCGCCATGATGAAGGGCTTCCGCCACCAGCGGCACTCCCCGCGCGAGGAGCGGATCGCCGCGCTCACGGCGAAGCACTTCCGCGCCGTGGAGGCTGCGGCCCGGCTCGCCGTCGCCGCGGCGGGCCGGATCGACGACCGGCTCCTCGAAGGCGTCACCGGCCTCGCCCGCCGGGCCGTGCACCCCGACCTGATGCCCGCGTGGCTGCCGGAGATCCCCGGGGCCGCCGCCCGCAAACTGCCGCGCACCTCAAGGACGGGGGCGAGCGCCGTCTACTATCCGGCCTGCGTCAACCGCATCTTCGGCGGCCCGGAGGGGCAGCACCTCCCATCCCTGCCGCAGGCCGTGGTCGCCGTGTCGGCGCGGGCCGGGAAGCCGGTCTGGATCCCCGAGGACATCGCCGGGACCTGTTGCGCGACGATCTGGCACTCCAAGGGCTACGACACCGCGAACGCCGTGATGGCCAACCGGATCGTGGAAGCCGCCTGGGGCTGGACCGCGGGCGGAAAACTGCCGCTCGTCGTCGACGCCTCCTCCTGCACGCTGGGCATCGCCCACGAGGTGGTGCCGTACCTGACCGAGGACAACCGGGCGTTGCACCGCGAGCTGAACATCGTCGACTCCCTGGTCTGGGCCGCCGACGAACTCCTCCCGGAGCTGACCGTGCTGCGCCGGACCGGCTCAGCCGTCCTGCACCCGACGTGCTCGATGGAGCACCTGGGCGATGTGGAGCACCTGCGCGCGGTCGCACAGGCCTGCGCACGGGAGGTCGTGGTCCCGGACGACGCCGCGTGCTGCGGATTCGCGGGCGACCGCGGCATGCTGCACGAGGAGCTGACGGCCTCGGCGACCGCGAAGGAGGCCGCCGAGGTCAACACCCGGGAGTACGACACCTATCTCTCGGCCAACCGGATGTGCGAGATCGGCATGGACCGGGCGACGGGCCGCTCGTACTACTCGGCGTTGATCGAACTGGAGCGGGCGACCAGGCCGGGACCCGGTCAGGCCTGAAGGGCCGCGCGGTCGCCCATGACGACGACCGGGTGCTGCTTCGGGTCCAGGGTGCGCAGGAGTTTCTCCATGCCCGCCTTCGGCAGGCTCACGCAGGCCGAGGTGCCGCTTCCGTGGTCCATGTGCAGCCAGATGCTGCCGCCCTTGGTCTGGCCCTGGGGTCGCGTCGGGTCGTTGGGAGGCGTGCCCTTGACCCGGTTGTAGTCGATGGCGATGACGTAGTCGAAGTCGTGCCAGTGGGACTTGGCCCAGTAGCGCGGGGCCTGGATGGACGCCGACTCCGTGTACGGGAGCAGCGCACCCGGGTCGGGCAGTGCCCCGCCCGCGTCGGTGAGGGTGAAGACTCCGACGGGGCTGCGCTTGTCGTCCTCGTGGTGGTTGTCGGCCCAGCCCTTCTTCCCGTTGTGGGCCTTCCAGTCGGCGGCCTTGTCCCAGGTGGAGCCGGACTTGGTGTAAAGCACGACCGTGGAGTCCGCGGAGTTCTTTCCGTCGCCGTAGACGGTGACGACCTGACGGGAGTCGTCCGGGATCTGCGACTGCAACCGGTCGCCCACGTCCGGGATGCGCTTCAGGTCGGTGACCGGCGCCTTGTCCTTCGACTTCGGGGCGTCGGAGGACCGCGCGTCCGCCTTCTTCGCGTCCTGGTCCCCGCCGCATGACGTCAGGGTCGTGAGCAGGGCTGCGCAGGCGGCCGCCGAGACCACCACTCGTACCGAACCGGCTATATGCATCCGTCCATGGTCGCACCCGCCGGCGTCCGGCCCCGCCCCACCCGTGCGGGCCGCGGCGAATGCGTGCCGAATCTTTACTCCCGCGCCGTGTCGGTGCGCGCGGTCCGCGCACGTAAAAGGGTTTGCCGCGTCCCCGGTGGGACGGGAGGATTGGACGGTTTGGTCCCCCCACACGCTTCTGCCCACGTGTCTCTGGAGGTCCTCGCGGGCCTCAAGTTCCTTCCGATCTTTGGGACGTCATGCAAATTCGCGATCTTCCGTACCCGGATCCCGGCGATCCCGATGTCCGGTCGGGTCCTCGCTTTCTGATCTGGATCGGCCGCAACCAGATCCGCGGACAGCTCAAGTCCATGTCCTGGGGCCTGCTGCACCAGTGCTCCATCGCCGGGCTGCCGCTCGGCGTCGGGTTCGCCGTCCAGGCGGTCGTCGACCGGTCGGGCGGGCGGCTCGCGCTGGCCGGCGGGCTGATCGCGGTGCTCGGCGTGCTGATCTCGGTGGGCGACACCATGCTGCACCGGACCGCCGTCACCAACTGGATCACCGCGGCCGCCCGGATCCAGCAACTGCTGGCCCGCAAGACCGCGGAGCTCGGCTCGGCGCTGACCCGCCGGGTCGCCGCGGGCGAGGTCGTGGCGGTGTCGACAGGTGATGTGGAGAAGATCGGCTGGTTCGTGGAGGCGCTCTCCCGCTTCGTGGCCGCCGCTGCCGCCCTGGTCATCATCTGCGTCGGGCTCGTCCTGTACCTGCCCTCGCTGGGCGTGCTCGTGGCGCTCGCGATGCCGGTGCTCGCCCTGGCCGTCCTGCCGCTCCTCCCCCGCGCCACCCGCCGCGCCGACGTCCAGCGCGAGAAGGCCGGAAAGGCCACCGAACTGGCCTCGGACACCGTGGCCGGGCTGCGGGTGCTGCGCGGCATCGGCGGCGAGGAGCTGTTCCTCGGCCGCTACCGGCGAGCCTCGCAGGAGGTCCGCAAGGCCGCCGTGCGCAGCGCGCGGATGTGGTCGCTGATCTCCGCGATCCAGGTGCTGCTGCCGGGCGTCCTGCTGATCTCGCTGGTCACCTACGGGACCGCGCTGGCCCGCGACGGGAAGATCGAGGTCGGTCAGCTGGTGACCGTGTACAGCGCGGCGACGCTGCTGCTCTTCCCGCTGCGCCACTTCGAGGAGATCGCCATGGCGTACTCCTTCTCCCGGCCGTCCGCGCAGCGCGCGGTACGCGTGCTGTCGCTGAGCCGGGTCGCCCGGCCCTCGACGCTCGGCACCGCACCGGCCGGGGACCTGTACGACCCCGTCACCGGACTGATGGCGCCCGAGGGCCTGTTCACCGCGGTGGTCTGCGGCGATCCGGACGAGGCGGGGCGGCTCGCGGACCGGCTCGGCGGCCACGCCCAGCCCGAGGTGGCGAGGGACGGCACCGTCGAGGACGCGACGGCCGACGACGAGGTGCCGTCCGTACTGCTGGGCGGTGTCCCCCTGGACGAACTGGAACTGGACGCGGCCCGGACCGCCGTTCTGGTCCAGGACAAGGACCCGGTGCTGCTCTCGGGCACCCTGCGCGAGCTGCTGGACGTGCCGTCGTCCGGCCGGGTGAGCGCGGACGCGGCACTGTCGGCCGCCCAGTGCGACGACGTCCTGAGCGCTCTGGCGCACGCGTCGGCCGACTCCGGCGGCGATCCGATGAACACCCGGATCACCGAACGCGGGCGGTCGCTCTCCGGTGGCCAGCGCCAACGGCTCGCCCTGGCCCGGTCACTGGTGACGGACCCGGAGGCGCTGGTGCTCGACGAGCCGACCTCCGCGGTCGACTCGCACACGGAGGCCCGGGTCGCCGCGGGCATCAAGGCGCTGCGCAGGGACCGCACGACGGTGGCCTTCGCCTCGTCGCCGCTGCTGCTCGACCTGGCGGACCGGGTGGCGCTGGTCCACCGGGGCACGGTGGTGGCCGTCGGCACCCACCGTGAACTGCTGTCGGGCGAACCGCGCTACCGGGCGGTCGTCACCCGCGAGACCGACGACGAGGTCCCGGCCCGGCCGGGCGAGGACGAAGCGATCCACCCGATCGACACCCACGAGGAAATCGAGGAGCGGGCATGACCGGCGTCGCACCACCGGCCTACGACCCGGCAGCGCCCGAGTCGGCCACCACCCTGCCGGTCGGCACCCCCACGACCGTACGGAGTTACGTCGGGGAGCTGATGCGGCGCCACCGGCGGCCGTTCATCGTGGTCACCCTGCTCAACACGGTCGCGGTGGTCTCCTCGATCGCCGGGCCCTACCTGCTGGGCGGGCTGGTCGAGGACCTGTCCGACGGGGTCACCGACCTCCATCTGGAGCGCACCGCCGCGGTGTTCGCCGTCGCGCTGGTCATCCAGACCGTGGTCACCCGGATGATGCGGCTGCGCAGCGCGATGCTCGGTGAGGAGATGCTGGCCGATCTGCGCGAGGACTTCCTCGTGCGTTCGGTCCGGCTGCCGCCGGGTGTGCTGGAACGGGCCGGAACGGGTGATCTGCTGTCCCGGATCACCACGGACATCGACCGGCTCGCCAACGCCATGCGCGAGGCGGTGCCGCAGCTGGCCATCGGCGTGGTGTGGGCGGGTCTGCTGCTGGCGGCGCTCGCGGTCACCGCTCCGCCGCTGGCGCTCTCGGTGCTCGTCGCGCTGCCGGTACTGATCATCGGCTGCCGCTGGTACTTCCGCCGGGCGCCCTCCGCGTACCGCTCGGAGGCCGCCGGTTACGCGGCGGTCGCGGCCGTGCTCGCGGAGACGGTGGACGCCGGGCGGACCGTGGAGGCGCACCGGCTGGGTGCGCGCCGGGTCGCGCTGTCGGACCAACGGGTCAAGGAGTGGACGGCCTGGGAGCGGTACACGCTGTTCCTGCGGTCCGTGCTCTTCCCCGTCATCAACGCCACGTACGTGACGATCCTGGGCACGGTCCTGATGCTCGGGGGCTGGTTCGTGATCGAGGGCTGGCTCACCGTCGGGCAGCTGACCACGGGCGCGCTGCTGGCTCAGATGATGGTCGACCCGATCGGCCTGATCCTGCGCTGGTACGACGAGCTGCAGGTCGCCCAGGTGTCGCTGGCGCGTCTGGTGGGGGTCCGTGAGATCGAGCCGGACGCGGGCGACGCGGCGGTGGCCCCGGACGGCCGGGACGTGCGCGCCGACGAGGTGCGCTTCGGCTACCGGGACGGGCTCGACGTCCTGCACCAGGTGTCGCTGGACGTCGCTCCGGGCACCCGGCTCGCGCTCGTCGGCCCGTCCGGTGCGGGCAAGTCGACGCTGGGCAGGCTGCTGGCGGGCATCTACGCGCCGCGCACCGGTGAGGTCTCCCTGGGCGGTGCGCAGTTGTCGCGGATGACGGCCGAGCACGTGCGTACGCATGTGGCGCTGGTCAACCAGGAGCACCATGTGTTCGTGGGGACGCTGCGGGACAACCTGCTGCTGGCCCGTGCCGGTGCCGAGGACGCGGAGCTGTGGGCTTCGCTGGCCGCGGTCGACGCGGACGGCTGGGCCAGGGCACTGGACGAGGGGCTGGACCGCGAGGTCGGCTCGGGCGGTCTGGTCCTCACCCCGGCGCAGGCGCAGCAGATTGCGCTGGCCCGGCTGGTGCTGGCCGATCCGCACACGCTGGTGCTGGACGAGGCGACGTCGCTGCTGGACCCGCGCGCCGCCCGCCATCTGGAGCGCTCGCTGGCCCGGGTGCTGGACGGCCGTACGGTCGTGGCCATCGCGCACCGGCTGCACACGGCGCACGACGCGGACGTGATCGCGGTCGTCGAGGAGGGGCGGATCAGCGAACTGGGCAGCCATGACGAGCTGGTGGCGGCGGACGGGGCGTACGCGGCGCTGTGGCGGTCCTGGCACGGCTGAGCTGGGCGGTCCCCTGCTCCACCGGCCGCGCCGGGGATCGTTAGGGTCTGCGCATGACAGTTTCCTTCGTGGATCCGGGGACGCCCGACTGTCGCGGCCCGCTGCGGTACCTGTGGTGGCTCATCACCAGCCAGCGCCGCCGGATCGCCGCAGGCGCAGTGCTCGGCAGTGCCTGGATGGTCTGTCTCACGCTGCCGCCGTACCTGCTGTCGCGGGCCATCGACGACGGACTCGAACCGGGTCGGTGGCCCGCGCCGGCGGGCTGGGTCGCGGCGTTGCTGGGTGTCGGGGTGCTCAACGCGTGGCTGGCGATCATGCGGCACCGCACGATGACCAGGGTGCGGATGGACGCCGCGTTCCGGTCCGTGGCGGTCGTGGTCAGGCAGGCGACGGTGCTGGGCGCGGAGCTGCCGCGCCGGGTCACGGGCGGGGAGGTCGTCACGATCGGGTTCCGCGATGTCGCCGTGATCGCCGGCACCCTGACCATCACCGGCCCCGGGGTCGGCGCGGTCCTCGCCTATGTCGTCGTGGCCGTGCTGCTGCTGACCGTCTCGCCGCTGCTCGCCGCGGTGGTGCTGCTCGGGGTGCCGCTGCTCGCGGTGCTGGTCGGCCCGCTGCTGTGGCGCTTGCAGGGGGTCGAGGCGGCGTACCGGGAGCGGGAGGGCGGGCTCGCCGCCCGTTTCGAGGACATCGTCGGGGGCCTGCGCGTCCTCAACGGCATCGGCGGCAAGGACGTGTACGGCGAGCGCTACCGGCAGGGTTCGCGGGAGCTGCGGGCGCAGGGGTACCGGGTCGGTACGGTGACCAGCTGGATCCAGGCACTCGGTGTCGGGCTGCCCACCCTGTTCCTCGGCGTCGTGACCTGGCTGGCGGCCCGGATGGCCGCCCAGGGGACCATCACGGTGGGCGAGCTGGTCGCGGTGTACGGGTACACGGCGGTGCTGGTGGTGCCGGTCTCGTTCTTCATCGAGGGCGGCTACGACCTGGGCCGAGGGCTGGTCGCCGCCCGCAGAGTCATCCGGTTCCTGGCCCTGGAGCCCGCTTCGGCGGCCGGTGCGGCGACTTCGGACGGGCCCGGGGCGCCCTGCGCGCTCCGTGATCCGGAGTCCGGCGTCGAGGTGGCGCCCGGCGAGCTGACCGCTCTCGTCGGCGCCCGGCCGTCGGACTCCGCGGCGGTGGTCGACCGCCTCGGCCGGTTCGCGGAGTCGGCCGCGACCTGGGGCGGGATACGCCTCGACGAGATCGACCTGACGCGGGTCCGCCGCAGCATCCTGGTCGCGGACAACGAGGCCGACCTGTTCGCCGGACCGCTGCGCGAGGTGATCTCGGGGGCGCGGGACCGGGACGAGGAGGCCATCGGCCTGGGCGTCCGCGCGGCCGTGGCGCAGGACATCGTGCGCGGTCTGCCGGACGGGCTCGACTCGCCGGTCGACGCGCAGGGCCGCAACCTCTCCGGCGGACAGCGCCAGCGCGTCCGGCTGGTCCGGGCGCTGCTGGCCGATCCCGAGGTGCTCCTGGCGGTCGAGCCCACCTCGGCGCTGGACGCGCACACCGAGGCGGCCGTCGCGGCCCGGCTGCACGCGGCACGGACCGGCCGCACCACGGTCGTCACCAGCACGTCGCCGCTCCTGCTGGACCGGGCGGACACCGTCTACTACCTGGTCGACGGCTCCGTCGCGGCCGTCGGCAGCCACCGCGAACTCCTGGACGGGCAGACCGGATACCGCGCGCTGGTGTCCCGGGGCACGGAGGACGACGCCGTCGGCAAATCCGTCCCGGCGTCCCGGAGGGCCGTGCGATGACCGCCGGCTCCGAGGCGGTGGACCGGGCCCTGCCCGTCGCCGAACCGTTCCTGGTCCGCCGGGCCGCGCTCCGGCTGATCCGGCTGGACGGCCGCGCCTTCGCCGCGATGACCGGGCTCAACGCGCTCGCCGCCGCTGCCGGGCTGGCCGGGCCCTGGCTGCTCGGCCGCATCGTCGACGCGGTGCGGGCGGGCGGCGGGGTGGCCGAGGTGGACCGCCTCGCGCTCACCATCCTCGTCTTCGCCGTGGTGCAGCTGCTGCTGGTCCGCTACGCAGGCCTCGTCGCGCACCGCTTCGGTGAGCGGACCCTGGCCCGGGTCCGGGAGCAGTTCGCCGACCGGGCGCTCGCGCTGCCCGCCGCGACCGTCGAGCGGGCCGGCACGGGCGACCTGATGACGCGCGGGACCGCCGATGTCGCCTCGGTCGGCGCGACGCTGCGGGATTCCGGGCCCGAGGTCCTCGTCGCGGGGGTCCAGGCGCTGTTCATCCTCGGAGCGGTCTTCGTGCTCGACCCGCTGCTCGGTGCCTGCGGAGTGCTGGGTCTGCTCGGCATCTGGTTGGCCGCCCGCTGGTACCTGCGCCGGGCCCTGGACGCGTACCTCGCCGAGGGAGCCGCCAACTCGGAGCTCGCGGAGCAGCTCGCCGCCACCGCCGCGGGCGCCCGTACCGTCGAGGCACTGGGGCTGCAGCGGCGCCGCCTCGCGGCGTGCCGGGAGAGCATCGACACGTGCCGGCGCACCCGGACCCGGACGCTGTTCCTGCGCAGTGTGCTCTTCCCGGCCGTGGACGTCTCCTACGTCATCCCGGTGGCCGGTGTCCTGCTGATCGGCGGGGTGCTGCACGACCACGGTGCGATGAGCCTCGGCGCCGTCGTCGCCTCCGCGCTGTACCTGCGGCAGCTGTCCCAGCCCCTGGACGTCATCCTCCAGCAGATGGAACAGCTCCAGAGCAGCCGTGCCTCGTTCGCGAGGGTGGAGGGAATCGGCACGGCGGCACGGCCGGCGCCTGCCGCCTCTCCCGCACCGGCCGACGACCGGATCGAGGTGGCCAGGGTGCGCTACGCCTACGACGGCGGGGGCGACGTCCTGCACGGCGTCGACCTGACGGTCCGGCCCGGGGAGCGGCTGGTGATCGTCGGTACCTCGGGCGCGGGCAAGACCACCCTGGGCCGGCTCCTGGCGGGCATGGACACACCGCGCACCGGCTCGGTGACGGTGGGCGGGGTGCCGGTGGCCGGCCTGGACCCCGACCGGCTGCGCAGGCACGTCGTGCTGGTCACCCAGGAGCATCACGTGTTCCTGGGCACGGTCCGGGAGAACCTGGGGATCGCCGCGGCAGGCGCCACCGACGCGGAACTGCGCGCGGCGCTGGCCGCCGTCGGCGCCGGGTGGGCCGACGAGCTGCCGGACGGCCTGGACACCGATCTGGGTCATGGCGGGCACCGGCCGGACGGGGCCCGCGCCCAGCAGCTCGCCCTGGCCCGGGTGGTGCTGGCCGACCCGCACACGCTGATACTCGACGAGGCCACCGCGCTCCTCGACCCGAGGACGGCCCGGCACACCGAGCGCGCGCTCGCCGCCGTCCTGGAGGGCCGGACGGTCGTGGCGATCGCGCACCGGCTGCAGTCGGCGCACGACGCCGACCGGGTGGCCGTGATGGAGGACGGCCGGATCACCGAACTCGGCACCCACGACGAGCTCGTGGCGGCCGGTGGCACGTACGCCGTGCTCTGGCGCTCGTGGCACGGCGAGCCGCCGCCCCGCTCCTTCTCCCACGCTGAGAATCCGGACAGAGCCTGAGGTCAGCCGTCCGCGCCGGCCCGGAATTCGGTGACCCACCGCGACGTGGCCCCGATCCCGCCGAAGGTGTAGAAGTGCAGCTTGAGTACGCCGTGGCGGTGGGGGTCGTAGCCCTCGGCCAAGGCGTGGATGAAGCGGTCCGGGCCGGCCGTGCCCATCAGGTTGGTGAGCGAGAATCCGTACTTCTTCGCGATGGACGTGCTCGTACCGACGCCGAAGCGCGTGGCGTACGTCATCAGCCGCTTGATTCCGGCGGGCCCGGGGACTCCGACGCGCACGGGTGCGTCGATGCCGCGTCTCCGTACGGCCTCGACCCAGGCGAGGACCGGTTCGGCGTCGAAGCCGAACTGGGTGATGACGTCACCGGACAGGCCGTGCCGGGCGAGGGCGGTGGTCTTGTCCTCGATCGCGGACCAGAGCGCCGGGACGGTGATGTCCGGGTGCCCCTCGGGGTATCCGCTGATACCGACGTGCCGTACGCCGTAGGACTGGAGCAGTCCGGACCTGATGACCGCGAGGGAGTCGTCGTAGGGGCCGTGGGGTGTGGCCGGGTCGCCGCCGACGACCAGGACGTTGCCGGCCGTGCCGTCGGAGCGCAGGGCCGCGAGGAACTCCTCCAGTTCCGGCCGGGAGCGCAGCCGGCGGGCCGATATGTGCGGGACCGGGGTGCAGCCGAGCCGCCGGACGGTGCGGGCCGCGGCAAGTCGGGTGTCCGGGTCCTCGCTGCCGAGGAAGGTGATGTTGATCCGGGTGCCGGCGGGTATCCGGTCGCGGGCCTCTTCGAGCGCGGGCACGTCCTTGCCCGTCATCTCCAGGGAGAAGTCGTCGAGCAGCGTGGCGAGGGCCGGGGCGGCGGCGGTGGAGAGGGAATCCATCGTGCTCCTTGTGGGTGCGGTTCTCCCTTGGCCACAGTCTGCCGGTAGCGGCGGGCACACGACGCGGCAGCTCCCTCGCACCGGCCGTCGGGCGGTGCGAGGGAGCTGCCGCGGCAGCCTCGGGGTCCCGTCCTCAGCCCGTGTGGGCCCGCTCGGGGGCGGGCGCGCCGCTGGCGGAGGCCGCGACGGTGGACGCCGTGCGGGGGCGGCGCAGCAGGATCGCGGAGACCAGGGCGGCGAGCAGGGTGAGGGCGGCGGCGACGATCAGGCAGAGGCGCATGCCGTCGAGGAACGCCTCCCCCACGGCGTTCAGGGCCGGTCCTGTGCGGGCGCCCAGGTGCATCGCGGCGACCGCGCCGAGGCCGCCCGCGCGGGCGGTTCCGGCGATGCTCTGCCCGGCCGCTCCGGTGATCCCGGCGTCGGCGAGGTGGGCGGGGAAGGTGTCGAGGGCGCGGGCGGTGAGCAGGGCGCCCAGGACCGCCGGCCCGAGTGCTCCGCCGACCTGCCGGAAGGCGTTGTTGCCTGCTGCGGCCATGCCCGCCAGGTGGCCGGGCACGGAGGCGACCGCGGTGGCCGTCATCGGGGTCAGGACACCGCCCATGCCCAGGCCCAGCAGCGCCAGCCGCCACGCGATGGAGGCGAACGAGGTGTCCGCGCCGACGGTGGTCAGCGAGAGCAGCGATCCGGTGACGACGAGCAGTCCGGCGGTGATCAGGACGCGGGCCGGCACCCGGTGCATCAGACGTCCGACGGGAGCGCCGGCGACGATGGCGGCACCGGTCACCATGAGGAGCCGCCAGCCCGCCTGGAGGGTGTCGAGCTGCTGCACCAGGCCGAAGTAGAGGCTCAGGAGGAAGAAGAAGCCGATCAGCGCCAGGAAGGTGATCATCGCGACGAGTGTGGTGGCGGTGAACGCGGGGCTGCGGAACAGCGCCAGGTCCAGCATCGGGCTGTCGCTGCGCCGCTCGGCCAGGACGAAGGCGACGGCACCGGCCACCGCGACGAGCAGCGCCACCAGGACCCGGGTGTCGGTGAACGATCCGGCGCCGCCCTCGATCACGCCATACACCAGGGCGGTGATCGCGGTCGCGGCGGTGAGCTGGCCCGGCCAGTCCAGGCGCCGGCCGTGCGGGGCACGTGAATCGGTCAGCAGCCGCGCGGCGACCGCCATCGCGATGAGCGAGACGGGTATGACAAGGAGGTAGATCCACCGCCAGGCGGCGTGTTCCAGGACGACTCCGGCGATCAGCGGGCCGACGGCCAGCGCCAGCAGCAGTGAGGTGGCCCAGAGGCCGATGAACTTGCCGCGCTCCCGGTGGTCGGGCACCACGTGGCTGATCAGGGCCAGCGTCGTGGGCAGCAGCGCGGCCGCACCGAGTCCGGCGAGTGCCTGGCCGGCCCACAGCACCTGGATCGACTGGGCGGTCAGGGCGATGGCGGCACCGGCAGCGGAGAACAGCAGGCCTGCCTGGAACACCTTCTTGCGCCCGTGGACCTCTCCGAACACTCCGGCGGTGAGGATGAACGCCGCCATGGGCAGGACGAAGGCGTCCTGGACCCAGGCCAGCTGGGCCGTCGACGCCCCCAGGGCCGCCTGGATGGCGGGCAGGCTCACGGAGACGGTGGTCACCGGCAAGTAGGCGACGAATACGCCCAGGCAGGCCATGGCGAGCGTGGCCGCCCGCCGTTCGGCCGGCCCGCTCGCCGAGGGTGTGACGTTCACGGATGCACTCCTTTGCGGCGCGGGGCGCCGCGGTCGATGTCCAGCGAGGGCCCGTCGGCCCCGGTCGCCAGCATCGGTGACGTCAGCCGGAATCAACGAAGCAGCTGCCCGAACCGGGCAGAAACCTCCACCTTCTTTGCGGCACGTGGCACACTTCCACCGTGATCGACGCCGTGGACATGCAGATCCTCCGTTCGCTCCAGTTCGCGCCGCGCGCTCCGTTCCGGCTCATCGGTGAGGTGAACGGGGTGTCGGAGCAGACCGCGGCCCGCCGCTATCACGCCCTGCGCCGCAGCGGGGTGATGCGCGTGGTGGGCCTGATCGATCCCGCGGTGTACGGGGAGGCGCGGTGGGTCGCGCGCATCCGTTGCCGCCCCGACCGGGTCGGTCCGCTCGCCGACTCCCTCACCCGGCGCCCCGACATCGCCTACGCGAGCATCGCCTCGGGCGGCTCGGAGATCATCTGCGTCATCCATTCGCCGCTGGACGCCCGGCGCGAGGACATGCTGCTCCAGCAGCTGCCCAGGTCGGCCGCCGTGCTCGACATGAGCATCGATCTGCTCATCCACCCCTTCGAGGACCGGGGCACGTCCGGGTGGACCGGCTACGGCGGACATCTCACGCCCGAGCAGGAGCGGCGGCTGGCCGGCGGCCCCTCCCCCGCCCCGGCCGGCCCGCACGTACCCCCGGACGACAAGGACGCCCCGCTCCTCGACGCGCTCGCGGAGGACGGCCGGACCTCGCACACGCGACTGGCCGAGGTCACCGGCTGGTCCAAGGGGCGCGTCGCGCGCCGCCTGGAGTCACTGGAGTCGTCCGGCGCGCTCTCCTACGACATCGATCTGCTGCCCGAGCGCCTCGGCTACCACCTCAACGCGACTCTCTGGCTGCGCGTCGCGCCCGCCTTCCTGGAACGCACCGGCCACGAGATCGCCCGGCACGAGGAGGTCGCGTTCGCCGGGGCCACCAGCGGCGACCACAACGTGATGGCCATCGTCACCTGCCGGGACGCGGAGGACTTCTACCGCTACCTGACCACGCGCCTCGCGACCGTGCCGGGGGTCGACGCCTACGGGGTCAGCATCCGGGTCCGCCGCCTCAAGCAGGCCGCGTCCCTGATCGCACACGGCCGCCTGGTGCGTCCCGTACCCGGGTAGGGCCAAAAGCCCGGCCGTGGCCGGGCGTCAGATGATGTTCATCGCGGCCGCTGCGCCCACTCCCCCGAGCACCATGAACACCGGCATCAGGATCTTCAGTTCCACCCAGCTGCCGGCCCGGAACCGCATGGCCTTCGGCGGGCCTATCGGGTACCAGCGCTTGCGGCCCACCGGGATCGGCCAGAGGATCGGGCAGCCGGAGACGGTCAGCGCGTCCCCGATGTCGTGGACCAGAGCGCCCAGCACGATCGGCAGGCCGAGCCAGAGGTACTCCTGGCCGGGGGCGTTGAAGAGCCAGTCCGAGCCGTTGCCCGGCTTGTCCAGGACGCCGGCGAGGATCCACGCGCTGGTCGCGCCGAGCAGCCAGACGAGCACGTCGCTGGACACCCGGGCAGCCCGCCAGAGCAGCCCCTCGACGGCGAGCACCAGGTGGACGAAGAGGATCGCCAGTACCGCCCACCGGCCGCCGGTGATCGCCGCGGCGGAGGCTCCGGCGCCGATCAGGACCGCCCAGAGCCAGGTGTGGGTCAGGGTCCGGTGGCCGCCGTTGCGGTTGGAGTCGCCCCGCATCTTGGTCGCCTTGTAGACGGCGTGCGAGAGCGTGTCGACTATTTCGCACAGGCCTTTGGAGACCGGCCCGAAGGCGCGCGAGATGGTCGCGGACTTGTGGTCGAGATCCGGTGCCAGTGCGGCGCCGGCGGTGATCAGCGCTCCGACGACCAGGACGGGCCACGGCATGGTGTGTCCCGCGGCTGCCGCAGCCGCGCCCACCCCCAGCCAGGCCGCCGCCCCTGACAGAGAGTGTGCCGGTCCCATCATGGCTGTTTCCGCCCCCGTAGGTATTGATCCAGGTACTGATCCGGGTATCGCCCGGTGATCGGCAAACGCCCCGGCAGATGTCACCCGGTCAGTGCTCGGGCCACCGTCGTTGCGCTGTCGTCGAGTTGAGGGGGAAGCCTATCGTCCGTGATCTTCGTGCTGTCGTCCGGTTCCCTCATCCGGGCGGAAGGCAGGCAAGATGGGGGCGTGACCCTAATCGATCAGCTGCCCCCGACCGACGACCCCGACGCCCTCTTCGAGGCATTCTCGTCATGGACCGAGAGGCAGGGCATCACCCTCTATCCGGCTCAGGAGGAGGCGCTGATCGAGGTGGTCTCCGGGGCCAATGTGATCCTCTCCACCCCCACCGGCTCCGGCAAGAGCCTCGTCGCGGCCGGTGCGCACTTCACGGCCCTGGCCCAGGACAAGGTCACGTTCTACACCGCGCCGATCAAGGCGCTGGTCTCGGAGAAGTTCTTCGACCTGTGCAAGCTGTTCGGCACGGAGAACGTCGGCATGCTCACCGGCGACGCCTCGGTCAACGCCGACGCCCCGGTGATCTGCTGCACGGCGGAGGTACTGGCCTCCATCGCGCTGCGTGACGGGAAGTACGCGGACATCGGCCAGGTCGTGATGGACGAGTTCCACTTCTACGCGGAGCAGGACCGCGGCTGGGCCTGGCAGATCCCGATCCTGGAGCTGCCGCAGGCCCAGTTCGTCCTGATGTCCGCCACCCTCGGTGACGTCAAGATGTTCGAGGAGGACCTGACCCGCCGCACCGGCCGGCCCACCTCCGTGGTGCGCTCGGCGACGCGTCCGGTCCCGCTCAGTTACGAGTACCGGCTGACGCCGATCACCGAGACGATCACCGAGCTCCTGGACACCCGGCAGTCACCGGTCTACATCGTGCACTTCACGCAGGCGGCGGCCGTCGAGCGGGCGCAGTCGCTGATGAGCATCAACATGTGCACCAAGGAGGAGAAGGAGAAGATCGCCGATCTCATCGGCAGCTTCCGCTTCACCACCAAGTTCGGTCAGAACCTCTCCCGTTACGTACGCCACGGCATCGGGGTGCACCACGCGGGCATGCTGCCGAAGTACCGCCGGCTCGTGGAGAAGCTCGCGCAGGCGGGTCTGCTCAAGGTCATCTGCGGTACGGACACGCTCGGTGTGGGTGTCAACGTCCCCATTCGCACAGTGCTGTTCACCGCGCTCACCAAGTACGACGGCACCCGGGTGCGCACGCTGCGCGCCCGTGAGTTCCACCAGATCGCCGGCCGCGCCGGGCGGGCCGGCTTCGACACGGCGGGGTTCGTCGTCGCGCAGGCCCCCGAGCACGTCGTGGAGAACGAGAAGGCGGTCAAGAAGGCCGGCGACGACCCGAAGAAGAAGCGCAAGGTCGTCCGCAAGAAGGCGCCCGAGGGCTTCGTGTCCTGGTCGGAGAGCACGTTCGACAAGCTGATCCAGTCCGACCCCGAGCCGCTGACCTCGCGTTTCCGGGTCACGCACACGATGCTGCTGTCGGTCATCGCGCGTCCCGGAAACGCATTCGAGGCGATGCGCCACCTGCTGGAGGACAACCACGAGCCGCGCCGGGCCCAGCTGCGCCACATCCGCCGGGCGATCGCCATCTACCGTTCGCTGCTGGACGGCGGCGTGGTGGAGCGGCTCGAAACCCCGGACGCGGAGGGCCGCATCGTGCGGCTCACCGTGGACCTCCAGCAGAACTTCGCGCTGAACCAGCCGCTGTCCACGTTCGCGCTCGCCGCGTTCGAGCTGCTGGACGCCGAATCCCCCTCGTACGCGCTGGACATGGTCTCGGTGGTGGAGTCGACGCTCGATGACCCTCGGCAGATCCTCGCCGCCCAGCAGAACAAGGCACGCGGCGAGGCGGTCGGGCAGATGAAGGCCGACGGCATCGAGTACGAGGAGCGGATGGAGCTCCTCCAGGACGTCACGTACCCGAAGCCGCTGAGCGAGCTGCTGTGGCACGCGTACGACGTCTACCGGCAGAGCCACCCATGGGTGGGTGACCACCCGGTGTCGCCCAAGACGGTGGTGCGCGACATGTACGAACGCGCCATGACGTTCACGGAGTTCACCTCGAACTACGAGCTGGCCCGGACCGAGGGCATCGTGCTGCGGTATCTCGCGGGCGCGTACAAGGCGCTGGAGCACACCATCCCGGACGACATCAAGTCCGAGGACCTGGAGGACCTGATCGCCTGGCTCGGCGAGATGGTCCGCCAGGTGGACTCCAGTCTGCTCGACGAGTGGGAGCAGCTCGCCAATCCCGAGGTGGAGACGGCCGAGCAGGCGCAGGAGCGGGCCGACGAGGCCAAGCCGGTCACGGCGAACGCCCGCGCCTTCCGGGTGCTGGTGCGCAACGCGATGTTCCGCCGGGTCGAGCTGGCCGCGCTGGACCGGGTCCGCGATCTCGGTGAGCTGGACGGCGACGCGGGCTGGGACGAGGACGCGTGGGGCGAGGCGATGGACGCGTACTGGGACGAGCACGAGGAGCTGGGCACCGGTCCGGACGCCCGGGGCCCGAAGCTGCTGAAGATCGACGAGGACGCCGAGCACGGTCTGTGGCGGGTCCGGCAGACGTTCGCCGACCCGAGCGGCGACCACGACTGGGGCATCAGCGCCGAGGTCGATCTGGCCGCGTCCGACGAGGAGGGCCGGGCGGTGCTCCGGGTCACCTCCGTGGGCCAGTTGTGAGCACGTCCGCAGTGGCGGCGCAGCAGCGAGAGTGGAGACGAACAGCATGACGAACCCCGCCGAACGCCTGGTGGACCTGCTCGACCTGGAGCGGATCGAGGTCAACATCTTCCGAGGCCGCAGCCCGCACGAGTCCCTGCAACGGGTCTTCGGCGGGCAGGTGGCCGGGCAGGCCCTGGTGGCGGCCGGCCGCACCACCGACGGCGACCGGCCGGTCCATTCGCTGCACGCCTACTTCCTTCGTCCGGGCCGTCCGGGGATCCCGATCGTCTACGACGTCGAGCGGGTCAGGGACGGCCGGTCCTTCACCACCCGCCGGGTGACGGCCGTCCAGCAGGGGCGGACCATCTTCAACCTGACGGCGTCCTTCCACCGCCCCGAGGAGGCGGGCATCGAGCACCAGCTGCCCCCGGCGCGGGTGGTCCCGGATCCGGAGGAGCTGCCGACGGTCGCCGAGGAGGTGCGCGACCACCTGGGCGCGCTGCCCGAGGCACTGGAGCGGATGGCGCGGCGCCAGCCCTTCGACATCCGCTACGTCGACCGGCTGCGCTGGACGCGGGAGGAGATCACGGACGCGGAGCCGCGCAGCGCGGTCTGGATGCGTGCGGTCGGCCCGCTCGGCGACGACCCGCTCGTCCACACCTGCGCGCTGACGTACGCGAGTGACATGACGCTGCTGGACGCGGTGCGCATCCCGGTCGAACCGCTGTGGGGGCCGCGGGGCTTCGACATGGCGAGCCTGGACCACGCCATGTGGTTCCACCGTCCGTTCCGGGCGGACGAGTGGTTCCTGTACGACCAGGAGTCACCGGTGGCGACGGGCGGGCGCGGTCTGGCGCGCGGCCGGATCTACGACCGAGGCGGGAATCTGCTGGTGTCGGTGGTGCAGGAGGGGCTGTTCCGGCGGCACTAAGGCCTGTCCGGCGGATCTTCGCAGGCCGACCGGATGAAGATGACGGTGAACAGTGATGACATCGGACCCAGTCCGCGAGCGGGGTGCCCGGCCCACCGTTACGGACAGCACTCGGGTGTGACCGGTCAAAGCACCCGCGAAGAAGCCGATGCCGGTGAGACACCACGCCCAAGAGACGGCCCCGGCAGGTCACCTGACACCGCGCCTGGCCCTCCTCAGTGCGTGGTAACCGGGTCGAGCATGCTCCGTACAGAATGGCTTAACTGAGCTACTCTCAGTTCATGCGAGCTAATGTTCGGACTGCGACATCCAAGGACCGGACGTTCACCGAGACCGCGAGGCGGGTGCAGATCGTCGAGGCGGCGATCACCACCATCGCCGATGTCGGTTGCCACAAGGCCAGCTTCGCCAAGATCGCCGAGCGGGCCGGCCTGTCCAGCACGAGCCGGATCTCCTACCACTTCGCCGGGCGGGACGACTTGATCCGCGAGGTCGTCGGCGAGGTGCTGTCGATGATCGGAGGGTTCGTCGGTGAGCGGATGGCTGCGGCGTCCGGCCCCGCCGATGCGCTGGGCCTCTACATTCGTGCCACTGTCGCGTTCATCGCCGGGCACCGGCAGGAGATGAAGGCGCTGCTGGAGATCTTCCTTGCCGGAGGGTTCCGCTACGACGCGGAGAACGAGGCCCAGGTGGTCTCGCCGCTGGAGGGAATCCTGCAACAGGGCCAGCAGGAGGGGGCATTCCGCCCCTTCGACACCAGGGTGATGGCCACGCTGATCCAGCGGGCCGTCGACGGGCTGCCGTTCATGCTGGCCGCGGATCCAGACCTTGACACCGGCTCGTTCGCCGATGAAGTCGCCGCGACGTTCGACAGGGCGACGCGAGCATGACGGGGAAGAGCCGGACGCCGCCGACTTCTGACGCGTCATCGGACTCGGTGGGTTTGGGCCGTCAGTTAGGGATCTTCGCCTTCGACATCGGCGCGCCGATCGGCTGCTACTACTTGATGCGGAGTCTGGGGTTCTCCTCGCTGGTGGCTCTGGCCTCCGGTGCCGTCCTGCTCGCATTCGCCGCGGCCTGGCGACTCGCCAGGACACGGCGGGTGGACCCGGTCGCGGTCCTGGTGTTCGCCACCATGGCGCTGTCGGTCCTGTTGGCCATGTGGACTCACAGCTCCCGTTTCCTGCTGGCCAAGGAAGGACTGCTGACCGGTCTCTGGGGCGTCGTGTTCGTGGCCAGTGTTGCCTTCAGGCGTCCGATCGCGTTCTCCGTCGCCCGCCCGCTGATGGAGGGGCGGCGCGCGTTCGCCCCGGCCTCCTGGGACACCCTGTGGGCGGATGAGCCAGCTTTCCGGCGCATTTGGCGGGTCTCCAGTCTGATCTGGGGCGGGGCGTTGCTCGCCGACGCGGTGATCCGCGTGCTCATGGCCTACTGGATGCCGGTTGACGAGGTGGTCTGGCTCGGGGGCCTGCTGTGGCCGGTCACCTTCGTCGCGATCAACGTGGTCACCAATCTCTACTACCTGCGGGCCGGGCTCTTCCGGCTGCTCGGTGCCCGCTGGACGGCGCAGCCGTGAGGCGGCGGGACCGCGGCCGGCGGGACGCCGCGCAGTGGGCGTCGAACGAGTACTTCGCGCTGCGTACGTTCTGCCGCGACGGGTCGACGGTGACGGTCCCGATCTGGCTGGCCCCGGCCGGGGGGCGGCTTTTCGGCTACACCCCGTCCCGTTCCTGGAAGGTCCGCCGGATCTCCCGGAACTCCAGGGTCGAGGTTGCGGCATCCGATGTCCACGGCGTGCCGTTCGGTGCGTGGTGTCCGGGGCTGGCCCGGATCCTGGGACGGGGCGAGTCGCGGGCGGCCAAGCGGGCTCTGACCGCTAAGTACGGGCGGCGGTTCCGGTTCTTCAGGGCGGTCCTCCTCGTTTCCCGGCCGCGCCGTCGCGGCGGACGGCCTGTCGGCCTGGAGATCACGCTGGATGCCGGCCCGAGCCTCCCGAGGCAGCAGCGCTCGCCACCCACTTGAACGACGGACACCCGGTCCGCTCGGCCAATGGCACAGTCCCGCCCCGGGCCCGGACCCCAAGACCGCGGGCACTCCGACACCTGGCCGTCAACAAAGGTTCGCGATGCCGAAATCGGCCGCAGCTTCATGGCCGGGCAGGTGCGTCCGCGAGGCGAGCGCCTCCAGCGGCGTCTTGCTCCAAGAGCCACGGGCCGCCCACTGCCGAGGCACCCTTTACCTCCAGCATCCGTGGGGTTGAATATCATGAACACCTTTGCGGGCAAGCCGAGTTCGGTGTTGTACGCGTATGCGTCACCGGAGCATGGGAGAGCAGCCAATGAGCGGAGCGCCGTCACCCCCGTCCGGCCCCGGAGCGCCACCCCCCGTCCCCCCTTCCATTCCGCCGGGGCGACCGCCAACGCCGCCTCCCGATCCCAGCAGACCCGACGGGGATCCTCGACCCGCACCATCAAATCGCCGTATGGCCGAATGGGCGGCGCTGATCTCCGCAGTGACCGCGGTTCTCGGACTCCTGCTGGGATTCTTCGGGTTACCCACGGTGGTGAACTCGCCCACCGCCAGAACTGTCCAGGAGACCGTCACCGTCACCGCGACGCCTGAGCCCGACAGCCGTGGGCCGGCCGCCGAGCCGACAGAAACCCAGTCACCGACGACCACGCCGGTCCCCACGCCACAGCAGGAGCGCGGGTCGCTGATCGAGGACGTGCTGCCGATGGAATCGGACGCCGACGACACCAAACGCTCGTTCACCGCCGGTGCCCTGACCGTCGACACCCGCGACTACCCCAAGACCTTGTACGGGTTCGACGCCGACCGCACCTGGCAACTCGGCCGGAAGTACAACACACTCGTCACCGCCATCGGCGTCTCCGACAGCACGCCCAGCGGCTACAGCGTCGTCTTCACCGTGCAGGTCGACGGCAACACCGTCAAGGAGTTCACGATGGGGCCGGGCGACAAGGTGAAGGAGCTCTCCATCGACATCCGCGGGGCCTTCCGCCTCACGCTCGCCGCACACGAGTCCTACACCAGGGAGGGCTACGGAGCCTGGATCAACCCCACCGTGACCAAATAGAACGCCGCTCGTCGGGCGCGTCGTAAGGGCGGGGATCCCTGCGGTCCCGATCCCTTGTGCCGGGCTGGCTAGAGTGTCCGTCATGAGCGATCGCCGCGGGATTCGGACCGTATCGCCGGTACCGCTCGGCGTGGATGACGGCGGCTGGTCGCCCGTCACGGCGGGCGAGTCGGGAGCCACCGTCTTCCGCAGCGCGGACGCCACTCGGTATGCCAAGTGCGTGCCCGCCGTGGACGCAGCCGACCTGCAAGCCGAACGCGACCGGGTCGCCTGGCTGAGCGGTCAGGGTGTACCCGGCCCCCGAGTGCTCGACTGGCAGTCCGGTGACGTCGGCGCCTGTCTGGTGACGAGTGCCGTCTCCGGCATACCTGCTGATCAGGTGCCGGCTGTGGACCTGCGGGGTGCCTGGGAACACATCGCGGACGCGGTCCGCCGACTGCATGAGGTGCCCGTGTCCCGGTGCCCCTTCCGCCGGGGTCTGGACGCTGTGGTCACCGTGGCGCGCGACGTCGTGGCCCGTGACGCCGTCAACCCCGAGTTCCTCCCCGTCGACCAGCAGCAGACGCCCGCCGCGGAACTGCTGGACCGCCTCACCGGGCAGGTCTCACGGCGACGGGAGCAGGAAGCGGGCGACACGGTCGTCTGCCACGGGGATCTGTGCCTGCCCAACATCGTCCTCGATCCGCAGACCCTGGACGTGGCAGGCTTCATTGACCTGGGCCGCCTCGGACTGGCCGACCGCTACGCCGACTTGGCACTGCTGCTCGCGAACGCGCGGGAGACATGGACGGACGAGGAGCGGGCCCGGGCTGCGGACATGGCCTTCGCCGAGAGGTACGGCATCGCCCTCGACCACGACCGCCTGCGCTTCTACCTCCATCTCGATCCGCTCACCTGGGGCTGATCGATACGGTGCAGGACCTCCTGACAACCCGGGCTCAGATGCCCGGCAGCGGGTCCTGTTCGACCTCGTGGCGGCGGGTACGGATGTCGGGCGGCGCCGGATGGAGTTTGGCGTCGCAGGCGGGTCCGAGGCCGGTGCGGCGTGAGGCCGTGCCGGTGAGGGGGCGTCCGCACAGCCGGCAGCGCACGGTGCGACGGACCGCCGCCCGCTCGGCCTCGGGCAGCGGCTCGGGACCGGATCCGGGGAAGGGTTCGGGAGACTCCACCCGTCGATCTTCTCAAGCCCCCGGACTACTCTGCGACTTCCCGCCCCGTATCCGGAGGAGTCCGCAGGTGACCAGCGTCCTGACTTTGCAGTCCGTCCCCCGGGACAAGAAGGCGGAGAAGGCGGCCGCGCCGGGAACGGTCCGCCCCGTCGGGCATTTCGTCGCCCTCGCCGACACGCCGGAAGGCGTCGCACGGCCGGTCGCGCACGTGGAGCGCGAACTGCCGCCGGGCGGGATACCGGCGTACCTCGCGGCCCGGAAGGAGGGTGTCCGCTCCTTCGTCCTGTGGGCCGATCCGGAACGCGGCTCCCGGCTCGCCTCACTGGTCACCGCCTCCACGGCCGAGGGCGTGTCCGTGTATCAGGTGCTGGACGGACAGGGCGCGCTCATCGGGACGGTCCTCCGTGAGAAGGCGCTGTACGGCCGGGGGCTGCGGACCCGCTGGACGGTCACCCAGACCGGCTGCCCCGAGGCCGTCGGCTACAAGGGCCGGATCTTCTGGTGGTACGTGTGGTGGCTGCTGTTCCCCGTCCAGGTGGCCATCGGTGTGGGCAGCGTCCTGTCCGGCGGCGGCGATGTGGCCCGCGGGCCCCGGCGCGTCATCTGGCGGGCGGGCGAGGACGTCCCGCTGGAGTTCCGGTCGGACGACGACGAGATCCATGTGCACGCTCCGTGGGTCGACTGGCGGCTGGCGGCCGTTCTGGCGGCGTTGATCCGCTCCTTCGACAGCTGGATGGGCACGCCCTGGGACGACAGCCGGTCGTGACCGTCGCGGAGGCGGCGGCAGCACCCCGTTAGCCCGTCCGGCGGACAGCGGCGGACTCGGCCGGTCCCCGGTGCGAGCCCTTCCCCCTCTGCCGTTCGCCGCCACGGAGGGTGGTCGTGCGGGGTGATCCACGGGGCGGAAGCGCCGGCCCGGCGCTCCCGCCGCAGGAGGCGCGGTCATGACGGACGATCAGGTGTTCCTGGGCCTGGGACTGATTGTGGTACTGGCGGTCGGTTCACAGCTGCTGGCCGGCCGGCTGCGGGTGCCGGCGCTGCTCGTCCTGCTGCCGGCGGGTTTCGCCGCCGGCGCGCTGACGGACGACGTCGATCCGGCGAGGCTGCTGGGCTCCGCGTTCTCCCCGCTGGTGTCGCTGGCGGTGGCGGTGATCCTCTACGACGCCGGGCTGGGGCTGGACATCAGCAGGCTCAAGGGGCACAACCGCCGCGTCGTGATCAGGCTGCTCTGGATCGGGACCCTGCTCACGGTGGTGTCCGCCGCACTGTTCGCCATCCCGGTACTGGACATGTCGAGGCCCGCGGCCGTGATGCTCGCGTCGATCCTGGTCGTCTCCGGCCCGACGGTCGTCGGGCCGCTGCTCAACTTCGTCCGCCCCAGCGAGCGGTTGCGGCGCATCCTGATCTGGGAGGGCTCCCTGATCGACCCGGTCGGCGGGATCCTGGGGGCGCTGGTCTTCCACGGGGTGCTCGCGGGCGGCCGGCCGGGGTTCGGGCATCAGGTGGCGGGGTTCGCGGCCAGTGCGGCGGTGGGCGTGGCCGGTGGTGCGGTCGGGGCGTGTCTGCTGTGGGTGCTGCTGAGCCGGGTGCGGCTGAGCGAGGAGCTGGGTACGTCGGTGCAGTTCGCCGCCGTGATCGGCGTGGCGGCGGCGTGCGACGCGCTGCGCGACGACACGGGGCTGATCTCCGCGGTCGTCATGGGGATGGCCGTCGCCAATCTGCCCGGCCCGGACATCCCGGCGCGGCGGCCCTTCTTCGACACCCTGGTCTCGCTCACCATCGGTCTGCTCTTCATCTCCATCTCGGCCACGGTCACTCCCGCCTCGCTGCGGCACGTGGTGCTGCCCTCGCTGGCGCTGGCCGCGCTGCTCGTCCTGGTGACCAGGCCCGCCGTGGCGCACCTCGCGACGCTCGGGACCGATGTGCCGCGCGGGGAACGGTGGTTCATCGGCTGGATGGCCCCCCGGGGCATCGTCGCCGCGGCCACCGCCTCCACGTTCTCCGCCACCCTGGTCGAGAAGGGCGTCGGCGGCGCCGAGCGCATCCTCCCGGCCACCTTCGTGGTGATCGTCGCCACGGTCACGCTCTACGGCCTGACGGCGTTCCCGGTGGCCCGGAGGCTGGGGGTGCTGCGCCCCGCGAGGTCCAGGCCGCTGCTGGTGGGCGGCGCTCCGTGGACGGTCGACCTGGCGTGTGCGCTGCGCTCGGCGGGGCCGGACGTCCTGATGTGGGCCGGCGCCGCCCCCGAGCGGGCACGGATCCAGGAGGCTGGACTGAAACTGGCACCCGGTGAACTGCTCGCGTCGGCCACCGGCGCCGGAGCGGAGCTCGAGGGGATCAGCGGCGTACTGCTGCTGACCGTCGAGGACGATTTCAACGCGCTCGCGTCGATGACGCTCCGCGAGACCGTGGAGGGCCCGGTCCACCGGCTCCGTCCGCCGTCGGCGAGCCACGGCGTCGTGGCCCCGTACACGGGTGGTGAGGCGCTGTTCGGACCGGAGCTCACCGGCCACGAACTGACCCGCAGGTACGAGGCCGGGGCGCGGGTGGTGAACCGGCCCTTCGACGGCGAGGTGCCGGCCGGGCACGAGCTGCTCTTCGTGGTGAGTGCGGCCGGCCGGCTCACACCAGTGACCGGACCAGGCTCGGCCGCACCGGTCCGGGGCGACACCCTCGTCCTGCTGAGCCCGCCGTCGCGGGCCTGAAAGCCCATCCCGGAACAGAGATATAATCTCTGCTGTGAGAGAAACGGAGAGAGCCGAACCGGGCACGGTGGACGCCCGGCTCGCGGCACGGCTGGCCGAGCTCCGCACCGAGCGCGGCTGGTCCCTGGAGGAGCTGGCGCACCGTACGGGGGTGAGCCGTTCGACGCTCTCGCGGCTGGAGCGCGGCGAGCTGAGCCCGACCGCGGCCCTGCTCGGGCGGCTGTGCACGGTCCACGGGCGGACCATGTCCCGGCTGCTGCTGGAGGTGGAGGCGGAGCCTGCGCAGCTGGTGCCCGCCGGGCGCCAGACGGTCTGGCGCGACGAGGAGTCCGGCTTCGTACGCCGGTCCGTCTCACCTCCGCACCCGGGGCTGCGCGCCGAGCTCGTCGAGGGAGTGCTCGGCGCGGGGGCGTCGATCGCGTACGAGAACCCGCCCGTCCCCGGCCTGGAGCAGCACATCTGGGTCCTGGAGGGGACGGTCGAGATCACCGTGGACGAGACCGTGCACACCGTGCGCACCGGCGACTGTCTGCGCTTCCGGCTCCGCGGCCCTTCACGTTTCCACTGTCCGGGCCCGGCGGGGGTCCGTTACGCACTGATGATCGTTCTGCCCTGAAAGGACCTGTCGCATGACCGAGATCGTCCAGGTGTCCGGACCCGAACTGGTCACGTACGCCGATGAGCTGGCCGCACTCCTGGTGGAGATCGTTGACGGCGGGTCCTCCGTGGGATTCCTCACGCCACTGGACCGGGGCGCGTCGGCCGGCTGGTGGCGGGAGCAGGCCGCGTCCGTGTCGGCGGGGCGCCTTCAGGTCTGGATCGCCCGGGACGGTGAGCGGATCGCCGGGACCATCGGCCTGGTCCGGGCGCCACTGCCCAACGCCCGCCATCGCGCGGAGGTCGCCAAGCTGATGGTCCGTCCGTCCGCGCAGGGCCGGGGTCTGGGCCGACGGCTGCTGGACGCGGTCGAACGGACCTCGGCCGGGGACGGCGTGGCACTGCTCGTCCTGGACACCGAGAGCGGCAGCGCCGCCGAGCGGCTCTACCGCTCGGCGGGCTGGACCGCGTGCGGCTCCGTCCCCGGCTACGCCGCCGACCCGGCGGGCGTCCTCAGGGCCACCACCTACTACTACAAGGCGGTCGGCCCGGCCGGCGCCGCTCAGGCCCGGGCTCAGGTTCAGGCGGCGAACCCGTCGACGTCCTTGTAGACGACGCCGTCCTTCATCACCACCAGGATGTTCCCGGGGTCGCCGAGGGCGCGGATGTCGTCGAGCGGGTTGCCTCGGGCTATGACGACGTCGGCGCGCTTGCCGGGCTCCAGGGTGCCGGTCTCGTGGGCGATGCCGAGGAGTTCGGCGGCCTCCGAGGTTCCGGCGCGCAGCGCGCCCATCGGCGTCATGCCGCAGTCCACGAGGTGGCCCAGCTCCCGCAGGTTGGTGCCGTGCTCGGCGATGCCGCAGTCGGTTCCCATGGCGACCCGCACACCGCGCTCGATGGCGTGCGGGATGTGCTTGCGGGCGACCTCCTGCCAGTGCCTCTTCTTCGCGTACGCCCAGGGCGCCGCCTTGTTCGGGTCGGGGTCGGTGTTGGCGGTGGTGAGCGTCGGGACGAGGAACGTGCCGCGCTCCAGCATCAGGTCGATGGCCTCGTCGTCGATCTCGTAGCCGTGCTCGACGCTGGCGACCCCGCCCCGTACCGCGTTGAGAATGCCGCCCCTGCCCTGGGCGTGGGCGGCGACCTTCTTGCCGCGGTGACCGGCGGCGATCTCCGTGATCGCGCGGATCTCGTCCTCCAGGAATCCGTCGTCGTCGGGCTGGTCGGTGGGGCTCCACACGCCGCCGGTCGCGGCGATCTTGACGCAGTCGGCGCCCTGGCGCAGCACGCCGCGCACCGCCCGGCGGCATTCGGCGTCGCCGTCGGCCAGCCGCCCCATGGTGTTGTCGTTCGCGCGGTCGTCGTTCCCGGCCCGGAAGTCGCCGTGCCCGCCGGTCGGGCTGAGCATGGCGACGGCCACCAGCAGCCGGGGGCCGGTCAGCAGTCCTGACTCGACGGCCCGCCGGTGTCCGGCATCCGCCCCGCCCAGGTCGCGGGCCGTGGTGACGCCGGCTTCGAGCGTCTGCCGCATCCGGGGTGCGGCCAGGAACGTGAGCAGGCTGCGCGGCATGGTGGCGATCTCGGCATGGCTCAGTGCGGTGCCGGGAGCCGCCATGTGGACGTGGCAGTCGATGAAGCCCGGCAGGATCGTGCCGCCTCGGACATCGATGCGGCGGGTCCCCTCGGCGGGCACGGGGCAGTCGGCGGACGGGCCGGCCCAGCGGACGAGTCCGTCCTCGATGAGCACGGCGCCGTCGCGGACCGGTTCGGCCCCCGTGCCGTCGATGAGCAGGCCGTTGTGCAGGAGTACGGGGGTGATGTGCGCGGGCATGGCGCTGTTCCTTCCCTGAAGGTGTGGACTGGGTCGGGTGGCTGGTCAGCGGACGGCGGTACGGGGCCGGGCCACGACGGCGGCCGCGACGGCGACCAGGACGGACACGCCCGCGCAGCACCACCACACGGTGGTGTAGGCGTCGATCGTGGGGATCTTCGTGCCCTTGAAGGTGATCGCGGTGAGGATCGCCGCGAAGACGGCCCCGGCGACCGAACCACCCACCGTCTTGGCGGTGTTGTAGATGCCGGTGGCGATCGCGGTGCGCTCCTGCGGGCTGGCGTCGACGACGAGGACGGGCATGGCGCTCAGCGCCAGGCCGACACCGGAGCCGACGACGGCGTTGACGACGACGAACTGCCAGGGCTCGTCGTGCGCCACGATCAGGAAGACATAGCCGGCCGCCATGAGGAGCCCGCTGAGTGCGAGTGCGCCGCGTCCGCCGATCAGCCGGAAGAGCCGGGAGGCGACGAGTGAGGCGGCGAACGCCATGACGCCGGACGGGAGCATCAGCCACGCGATCCCCAGGGCGTCGTAGCCGAATCCGTAGCCGAGCTTGTCGGCGGGCGAGGAGACGAAGAGGACGGCGGCGGTCTGGGCGCCGAAGAGTGCGGTGCCGAGAAGGAAGCTGGCCGCGTACACGGGGAGCAGGGTGCGCCGCACGGTGAGGCGGATGTCGACGATGGGCTCGGCGACGCGGAGTTCGACCAGGACCCAGATGACGAGCGTACAGACGGCGACCGCGAGGAGGGTCAGCGTCCGGCCGTCGCTCCAGCCCCACTTGGGCCCCTGGGAAATGCCGAGCAGCAGCGTGGCGAGCCCGACGCTGAGCAGCCCGGCCCCGGCCCAGTCGACCCGGCCCGGGGCGCGGGTCTTCGATTCGGGCACCAGGAAGAAGACGACTCCGGCGCACAGGACGGTCGTGGCGGCGGGGATCCAGAGCACGCCGTGCACCGAGGAGATGACTTCGCGGAGCAGGCCGGCGATGACCATTCCGGCGCTGGCACCGAAGGTGAGGGCGCCGACGAGCAGGGCGATGGCGCTGCGGGCACCCGCGGCGTCCAGGCGGTCGCGGACCAGGCCGATCTCCAGGGGCAGGAGCGCGGCGAGCGGCCCCTGCAGGACGCGCCCGACCAGCAGCACCTCGAAGGAGGGCGACCAGGCGACCAGGACGGAGCCGGCGGCCAGGCAGAGGACCGCGATCCGCAGCAGCCGCCGGTGCCCGTACATGTCCCCGAGCCGGCCGAACAGCGGTACGGAGACGGCGGCGGCGAGGAGCTGTGCGGCGTTGACCCAGTTGAGGTCGCCCGCTCCGACGTGGAGCACGGTGCCGAGTTCGGGCAGCAGGGTCGGCATCATCCCCTGGATGATGCCGCTGGTCAGTTCGACGAAGACCAGGAATCCGACGACCGCGGCGACACGGGCGCCGCCGGGGCCAGGCGCGCCGGCGCCCGCGGTGGGCTGGATACGCGACATGGGGAACTCCACTTGGGCACGGCCGCGCACACGGGCGCGGCGGGTGGTGGGGCAGGAAGGGTTCGTGGCAGAGGCACTTCGGGAACGCGAGCAGGTGCGGGTACGGGTACGGCTGTGCGGGCCCGGCCGATCAGGCGGCCGGTTGCCGGCCGGCTGCGAGGAGCGCGCGGGCCACCGCCCGGACGACGGCCAGATCGGCCGGGCCCGGGGTGATGCCGACGGCCGCCAGGACCTCCTCGACGTCGGCCGGGGCGTGGCCGGTGGCGGGTACGGAGGGAGCCGGTGAGGCGGGCGCCGGTTCGCCGCGGTCCGGGTCGCGGAGCGGGGCGGGCCGGTGCCGGGGGTCGGGCGCGGCCCGGCGCAGATGCCAGGTGGTGACGGACTGGAAGGCCTCGCCCGCGCGGAGCAGGGTGCGCTCGTCGCGGGGCCGGCCGGCCAGTTGGAGGGAGAGCGGCAGCTCGGCCGGATCGGCGCCCATGGGCAGCGCGAGGGCCGGGAAGCCGGTGGGGTTCCAGACGGCGGTGAGGTTGAGTTCGTCGCCGGGGGCGACTTCCTGGGCGTACGGGCGTGCGGGTGCGGGCCAGGTCGGAGTGGCGATCAGGTCGGCCCCGGCGGGGCCGTCCATCCGCTCCAGCAGCGCGGCGGTGAGCCGTTCGCGGGTGCGCTGGACGCGGAGGTAGAGGTGCGCGGGAATCAGGCCGCCCGCTGCGGCCAGCCGGCGAAAGCCCCGCCCGTGCCCGGCCCAGTCGGCCGCGAGCCGTTCGCCGTGCTCGGAGAAGGCCTCGGCGAGCATGGTCACGGCGTTGGCGGCGAGCAGGGACCCGAACTCCGGGAGTTCGAACTCCCTTATTTCGCAGCCGAGGTCACGCAGAGTCCGCAGCGCGTCGTGAAAGGCCGCCCGGCACGGCCCGGTGACGCCCGGTGTGTCGAGGAGTGTGCAGGGCACGCCGATGCGCAGTCCGCGTACGCCGCCGGGCCCGGGCTCGCGGCCCGGCTGCCCGGTCAGCGCGTCGAGCAGGAGCCCGCAGTCGCGGGCGCTGACGGCCATCGGCCCGAGGACGTCCTGCGAGGGGCTGAGCGGCAGGCAGCCGTCGGTGGGCAGCAGTCCGAAGGTGGTCTTGAGCCCGGTGGTGCCGCACAGGGCGGCGGGCAGCCGGACGCTGCCGGAGGTGTCGCTGCCGAGGGCGCCGAGGAAGAGGCCGGAGGCGATGCCGGCGCCGTTGCCGGTGCTCGACCCGCCGGTCCACCGCTCGGGGTCCCAGGGGTTGCGCGGCACCGGGAAGACGTGGGCGGGGTCGGGGCGGCCCATGGCGTACTCGGCCATGGTGGTCTTGCCGAGGACGACGGCCCCGGCCCGTCGCAGCCGGGCGACGGCGGGCGCGTCGAGCCCGCGCCACCAGTGCGGGTCGTGGGCTGGGCTCTGCGCGGTGGCCGGGCCCTCGACGGTGGCGAGGTTGTCCTTCACGGCGAGCGGCAGCCCGTGCAGCGTGCCGCGCTCGGCGGCCGGGCGGGAGTCGGCCGCACGGGCGGCGGCGAGTGCCTGTTCCGGGAAGCGGGTCACGTACACGCCGAGCAGCGGATCGAGCACATCGGCATCGGCGAGCGCGGCGGTGACGAGTTCACGGCTGCCGACGGCGCCCGACCGGAGGGCCGAGGCGGCCTCGGTGAGGGTGGCGAAGGGCTGCTGCACGAGGCGCCTCCGGAGTGGGGAACTGGCTGGATCTGATGAGGTAGGGCGATGCTAATCTCCGATCAGTAAGTGGCCTTGAATTGCTTATCTCTGTCATGGATCACGATCCAATGCAGTTTTTTCCCATGACGTTTCCTGATTCGGAAATCGGATGACTGAAAACCTGCCCTCGCTCAGCGAGCTCGACCTGGCCCTGGTCAACGCCTTGCAGATCAACCCCCGGGCACCCTGGACGGAGCTGGCGAAGGCGCTGGACATCGACGCCGCGACCGTCGCCCGGCGCTGGGAGCGGCTGCGGGCGGCGGGCCACGCCTGGGTGACCGCCTATCCGTTCGGCGGCTCGGGCGCGGGTGCGCTGATCGAGATCGACTGCGCGCCGGGACAGGCGGGGGCGGTGGCCGAGCTGCTCTCGGCGGACCCGCACGCGGTGACCGTGGAGCACACCGCAGGCGGCCGCGACCTGCTGATCACGGCCATGGCCACCGGCTTCGGCGCGCTCTCGCGCTACATCGTGGACCGGCTCGGCACGATCCCCGGCATCACGGCGACCCGGGCCCATCTGGTCACCCGCAGTTACACGGAGGGCAGCGTCTGGCGGCTGACGAGCCTGAACCGCTCCCAGCAGGAGGCGCTGGCGGCGTCCCGGCGCTCCGCGCTGGGCGGCTCCCAGCACCTGCCCGAGTACGCCGAGCTGGTCACGGCGATCGGCGAGAACGGGCGGATGTCGCTGAGCGAACTCGCCGAGACGCTGGGCGTCTCGGTGAACACCGCGAGCCGCCGGCTGAACCGGCTGCTGGAGTCCGGCCGGCTGGTCCTGCGCTGCGACCTGACCCGCTCACTGTCCGGCTCACCGGTCGCCGTGACCTTCTTCGGCACCGTGTCACCGGAGCATCTCGACTCCACAGCAAGGGAGTTGGCGAAGCTCCCGGAGATCCGGCAGTGCCTGGGCCTGGCCGGTCCGCAGAACCTGATCGCAACGGTCTGGGTGTCGTCCCTGGTGGACGCCCAGGACCTGGAGGTACGGCTGGCCGCGACCCTGCCCCATCTGCGGATCGCCGACCGGGCGGTCGCGCTGCGCGCCGTCAAGCTCATGGGCAGGCTGCTCGATCCGGACGGCCGTGCGATCGGCTTCGTCCCGATGAACCTGTGGGCACAAGCCCGATGACCCTGTGGGTATGAGTGGGGACCTGTCGGCGTAAGAATGGCTGTGAAAGCCATTTACTAGGAGACCCTCATGACGCTGTACGACATTCCCCTCCACACCCTGACCGGCGAGCCGACCACCCTCGGCGCCTACCGGGGCCAGGCCGTCCTGCTGGTGAACGTCGCCTCCAAGTGCGGGCTGACCCCGCAGTACGCCGGTCTGGAGCGGCTGCAGAAGACTTACGGGGACCGGGGTTTCACCGTGCTCGGCGTGCCGTGCAACCAGTTCGCCGGCCAGGAGCCCGGCAGCTCCGAGGAGATCCAGGCGTTCTGCTCCGCCACGTACGGGGTGAGCTTCCCGCTGCTGGCCAAGACGGACGTCAACGGCGAGGGCCGGCACCCGCTCTACACGGAACTGACGAAGCTCGCGGACGCCGACGGCGAAGCCGGTGACGTGAAGTGGAACTTCGAGAAGTTCCTGCTCTCCCCTGCGGGCGAGCCGGTCGCCCGGCTCCGTCCCGCCACCGAGCCGGAGGCCCCGGAGCTCGTCGCGGCCATCGAGGCCCAGCTGCCCGCCTGAGCCGAAGCCACCGGGTGGCCCGCGGCCGGATCGCCGCCGGCCGCCCGGCGGCACCGGGCGTGGCTCCGTTGGGGTTCGCCGCTCGCCCCGACGGAGTCCCGAAGCAGTTCGAAGACGGCTCAGGCGTGGCTGAGCAGAAGCGAGCCCTTGGGGTAGGTGACGCCGCCGTCCACGTTCGTCACCTGGACGCTCACGGGCGTGCCCTCCTTGATGTCGCCGCTCTTCCACGGGCTGCAGTAGGGGGAGTTGTGACCGCGGGTGCTCGCGACCCGGTCCCAGGTCCCGTTGCGGCCGATGTCGAGCTTCACCTCGATGCCCCAGCCGTCCGCGCTCGTGTCGCAGGCACGGATCGAGTCGCCGGGGATGCCGCCGGAGGGGTCGGGGTTCCACTCGCCGTACCCGCCGAAACTCGCCGCGACCGACTTCGGCGCAGCCGCGGCCGTGCCCTGCGCGGCTACGACGAGGCCGAACGCCGCGACGGCGGCGGCCAGGACCCGCCCTCCGGTGGACTTCAGCATGTGCGTTCCCCTCCATCGGCCAGTCACGATCTTCACCGGGAATCTACAGGGGCATGGCAGGTGCACACCATCCGCCCAGCACAGACGACCGGCCCCCGTCTCCCGCCGGTGCGGCGGGAGACGGGGGCCGGGACGCGCGGGGCCGGTCCGGGTGTCAGCGGATGGGCATCCCCGACAGCGTGCGGGCGATCACGAGGCGCTGGATCTCGCTGGTGCCCTCGAAGATCGTGTAGATCGCGGCGTCCCGGTGCATCCGCTCCACCGGGTACTCACGGGTGAAGCCGTTGCCGCCGAGGATCTGGACGGCCTGGGCGGTGACCTCCTTGGCGGTCTCGCTCGCGTACAGCTTGGACATGGAGCCCTCGGCCGACTCGAACGGCTTGCCGGCGGCCGCCATCCAGGACGCGCGCCAGACCAGCAGCCGGGCCGCGTCGATCCGCGTGCGCATGTCGGCGAGCTGGAAGGCGATGCCCTGGTTGTCGATGATCGGGCGGCCGAACTGGGTCCGGGTCTTCGCGTAGTCGAGCGCGACCTCGTACGCGGCACGGGCGGTGCCGACGGCCATCGCGCCGACGGCCGGGCGGGAGGCCTCGAACGTGGCCATCGCCGCGTTCTTCACCCGCTCGCCGCCGCCGGAGGCGGCGCGCTCGCGGGCCCGCGCGATGCGCTGGTCGAGCTTCTCCTTGCCGCCGAGCAGGCAGTGCCCCGGCACGCGGACGTCCTCCAGGACGACCTCGGCGGTGTGCGAGGCCCTGATGCCGTGCTTCTTGAACTTCTGGCCCTGGGAGAGCCCGGGAGTACCCGGCGGCACGATGAAGGAGGCGTGCCCCTTGGAACCCAGCTCCGCGTCCACGACCGCGACCACGACATGGACGTTGGCGATGCCGCCGTTGGTCGCCCAGGTCTTGGTGCCGTTGAGCACCCACTCGTCCTTCGCCCGGTCGTACACCGCACGGGTGCGCATCGAGGCGACGTCGGAGCCTGCGTCGGGCTCGGAGGAGCAGAAGGCGGCGACCTTCACATCGTTCGCGTCGCCGTACATCTGCGGGATCCAGGTGCCTATCTGCTCCTCGGTGCCGTTGGCGAGGACGCCGACGGCCGCCAGGCCCGTACCGACGATGGACAGGGCGATGCCCGCGTCCCCCCAGAACAGCTCCTCCATCGCCATCGGGATGCCGAGGCCGGTCGGGTCGAAGAACTGCTGGGCGTAGAAGTCCAGGGAGTAGATGCCGACCTTGGCCGCCTCCTGAATGACGGGCCAGGGCGTTTCCTCACGCTCGTCCCACTCCGAAGCGGCCGGACGGATAACATCCGCGGCGAAGCCGTGAAGCCAGTCACGGACCTGCTTCTGGTCGTCGTTGAGCTCGAGCGTGAACTCGGCCATTTTCCCCTCCACGTACTGCTGTCAAAAACCATTCGTTACTTGCGGTAACAACAGTCTGTTACCGGCAAGTAGCCTCTGTCAACCGGTCAGCCGCAGATCCGCGCGCCGCTGGGCAGGGTGTTACGTTGCGCAGGCAGGACGGAAAAGCACGGCCAGGGGTGGGAGAAACAGCATGGAGACCACACGACAGGCCGAGCGACAGCGGACCGCGGCCGAGCGCCGCCGCCGCGAGTTGCTCGAGGCCGCCGACCGCGTGGTGCTCAGGGACGGCCCCGGGGCCTCGATGAACGCCATCGCGGCCGAGGCCGGCATCACCAAGCCCATCCTCTACCGGCACTTCGGCGACAAGGGCGGCCTCTACCGCGCCCTCGCGAAACGGCACACCGACGCACTGCTCAGCGCCCTGCGTGCGGCACTCGACGCCCCCGCCGACCGGCGCGCCCGGGTCGAGGCGACGCTCGACACCTATCTGGCCGCCATCGAGGCCCGCCCTCAGGTCTACCGCTTCCTGATGCATCCGTCCGACGACGCGGCGCCCCCGTCCGAGCAGGGCTTCGACGTGGGACGCCACTCGGCCCCGCTGCTGCGCCGGCTCGGCGAGGAGCTCGCCGCGGTCATCGCCGAGCGGGTGGACCTCGGCCCGGACAGCCAGGTCATGGCCCGGATCTGGGGCCACGGCATCGTCGGCATGATGCACGCGGCGGGTGACTGGTGGCTGGGCGAACGCCCCTGCTCGCGCGCCCAGTTGGTGAGCAGCCTGGCCGATCTGCTGTGGGGCCGGCTCGCCGCGGCGGGCGACCGCCCCGGCGGCCCCGGGTTCTGAGGCCGCGAACGACGCCGCGCGGTCAGCCGGTCCGCCCCCAGGGCGCCCGGCGGGCCGCGCGCAGCGCCCGCGTCCGCCGCAAGCCGGTCAGCCGGTCGGTGTAGACGGTGCCGTCGAGGTGGTCGCACTCGTGCTGGAGGCAGCGGGCGAAGAAGCCGGTGCCGCCGACCCGCACCGGCTCGCCCCCGAGCGTGACCCCCTCGACGACCGCGTGGTCGAAGCGGGGCGTGCCGGCCTCGATGCCCGGCAGCGAGAGGCAGCCCTCCGGGCCCCGCACGGTGATCCCGTCGGCCTCGACGAGCACGGGGTTGACGAGGTGCCCCAGGTGCCGGACGTCCTCGTCGTCGGGGCAGTCGTAGACGAACACCCTCAGCGCAACGCCGACCTGGTTGGCCGCGAGCCCGACGCCGTTCGCCGCGTACATCGTGGCGTACATGTCCTCGACCAGGCGGGCCAGTGAGGGCCCGAAGTCCGTGACGGCCTCGCAGGCCCCGTGCAGCACGGGGTCACCGAGCAGGCCCATGGGCCGGACGAGTCCGGAACTGCCGGGGATCGGGCGGTTTCGCATGGCGGCCATCGTACGGTCCGGAGCGGCATCGAACGCACAGCCGATTCCCGGTGCGGAAACGACCATGCTTGCGTATCCATGGGCGAAATTATGAGATTTCTTCCATATAGGGCAATCCGCCCCTTCTTCGGCCTCGAATTCCTCATAGAGCCACCGAGCGCCGCTCGCATCGGGCCCATTCGGCACCGCGAGCAGCCCGCCACGGGTCGCGTCACCGTGCGTCACCAGTGACCCATCGCCGCGCAGGGAGCCCCCATGCCAGGAAAGCGAGTCGCCACACTGCCACCGGACCTCCGGGAGGACGCGCCCCACGACGGCGCCGCTGTCGTCCCCCGGAGTACCGAAGCGGAGTTCGCGGACGTTCTCGCGGATGTCCTGCACCTCGACCGGGTGACGGCGGACAGTCACTTCTTCGACGACCTGGGCGCCGACTCCCTGATGATGGCCCATTTCTGCGCACGGGTGAGGAAGCGCGCGGACCTGCCGGCGGTCTCGATGCGGGACGTCTACGCGCACCCCACGGCCGGCGGACTGGCGTCCGCCCTGGCCCCCGCCGCGCCCCCCTCCCCCGCCGCGGCCCCTTCGCCCGCGGAGCCCCTGCCCGCCGCCGCGCCTTCGGCGGGCAGGGGCTCCGCTCCCGCGCCGCCGGCCCCCGCGGGCCGGGCGCGGTACCGCCTGTGCGGGGCGCTCCAGCTGCTGTCCTTCGTCGCCTACTCGTGCCTCATCGCCTTCATCACCGTCCGGGGCTACGAGTGGATATCCGCCGGGTCCGGCGTGCTCTCGGGCTACCTCCGCTCGGTCGTGTTCGGCGCCGGGGCCCTGCTGGGGCTCTCGGTGCTGCCGATCGCCGCGAAATGGGTGCTCGTCGGGCGCTGGAGGCCCCAGGAGATCCGCATCTGGAGCCTGGCGTACGTCCGGTTCTGGATCGTGCGGACACTCGTCCGCGCCGACCCGCTCGTCCTGTTCGCCGGATCGCCGCTGTACACGCTCTACCTCAGGGCGCTGGGCGCGAGGATCGGGAAGGGCGTGGTGATCTTCTCCCGCAACGTGCCCCTCTGCACCGACCTGCTCACCGTCGGGGACTCCTCCGTCATCCGCAAGGACTCGTTCCTCTCCTGCTACCGCGCCCATGACGGGCTGATCCAGACCGGCACCGTGACCCTCGGCAGGGACGTCGTCGTCGCCGAGGCCTCGGTGCTCGACATCGGGACGTCCATGGGCGACGGCGCCCGCCTGGCCCACGCGTCCGCCCTGCACCGGGGCCAGTCCGTACCGGCAGGCGAGCACTGGCACGGTTCGCCGGCCCAGCCCGCCGGAGCGGAGTACCAGGTGGTGGGACCTGCGGCCTGCGGCACCCTGCGCCGGGCAATCCACAGCGGCACCCAGTTGCTGAGCGCGCTCCTGGTGTACCTCCCGCTGGCCGTCGGCGGCCTCGGCATGCTGCTCGCCGGGGCGCCGCAGCTCTCGGCGGTGCTGGACCCGGGGCCCACCGTCCTCACCACCTGGGCCTTCTACCGCGACACCCTCGCTGCCTCGTTCGTGCTGCTCTTCGTGATCGTGCCGCTCGCCTTCCTGCTGCTCGCCACCGTGCCCCGGCTGCTCAGCCGCACCATCGAACCGGACAAGGTCTATCCGCTCTACGGCTTCCACTACGGGGTGCACCGCGCGATCACCCTGCTGACCAACCGGCGCTTCCTCACCCGCCTGTTCGGTGACAGCTCCGGCATCGTCCCCTACCTGCGCCTGCTCGGTTACGACCTCTCCCGGGTCAAGCAGACCGGTTCGAACTTCGGTACCGAGGTCAAGCACGAGACGCCGTACCTGAGCTCGGTCGGGACGGGCACGATGGTGGCCGACGGGCTGTCGATCAACAACGCCGAGTTCTCCAGCACCTCGTTCCGCGTGTCCCGGGCCGCCATCGGGGCACACAGCTTCCTCGGCAACAGGATCGCCTTCCCGGCGCGGAGCAGGGTCGGGGACAACTGTCTGCTGGCGACCAAGGTCATGGTCCCGGTCGACGGGCGGACGCGGGAGGGCGTCGGTCTCCTCGGCTCGCCCAGCTTCGAGATCCCCCGGTCGGTCCGGCGCGACAGCAGCTTCGACCGTATGAAGAGCGGCGAGACCCTGAGCAGCGGCCTGGCGGCCAAGAACAGGCACAATGCCGCCTCCATGGGGCTGTACCTGCTGGTGCGGTGGTTCTACGCCTTCGTGGTCACCCTGGTGATGTCGGGTGCCGCGGAGCTCTACACCTCGGTGGGCGCCTCGGCCGTCGCGCTGGGCAATGTGCTCCTCGTCGTCGTCAGCGCCGGGTACTTCGTCCTCGTCGAACGCCTCGTCACGGTGTTCCACGCGCCGGGCCCGCTGTTCTGCTCGATCTACGACCTGCGCTTCTGGCGGCGCGAACGCTTCTGGAAGGTGCCGTCCGAGACGTACCTCCGGATCTTCGACGGGACACCGTTCAAGAGTCTCATCTGGCGTTCGCTCGGCGTCCGGATCGGGCGCGAGGTCTTCGACGACGGCTGCTATCTGACGGAACGCACGATGGTCACCATCGGGGACCACGCCACGCTCAACGCCGGCAGCGTCGTCCAGTGCCACTCGCAGGAGGACGGCACCTTCAAGTCCGCCACCACCACGATCGGCTCGCACTGCACGCTCGGCGTCGGCGCCTTCGTGCACTACGGCGTGACGATCGACGACGGGGCCGCCCTCGCTCCGGACTCCTTCCTGATGAAGGGCGAGTCGGTCCCCCAGGACGCGCTGTGGGGCGGAAACCCCGCACACCAGATCCGGCCGGGCAGCGCCCGGAGCGAGGAGGCGACACGATGAACACGCCCGCACGGACCGCTGCCGAGTACTGGCGCGAGGTGCTGACCGCCGGCGGGTCCACCGCCGTCCCGAGGTGGACGCGCAGCCCGGCGGCGGGCACCGCGATGGTCGAGGAAGCCGTCCCGGACGCCCTGGTCACGGAGTTGAACGCGCTGGCTCGGTCGCTGGGTCTCTCGCCCACCGCGCCGCTGCTGGCCGCCCATGCGAGGGTCCTCGCGGCGCTGTCCGGCGAAGCCGGTGTCACGACGGGGTACGTCCCCGCCGCGGGCGCCGGGCCGTTGCTCTGCCGGCTGACGACCGGTTCCGCGTCCTGGCGGGCCCTCCTGCGCCACGCGGATCGCACCGAGGCGGAGCTGCTGGCCCACCGGCAGTTCCCGGCGGAGGCCCTCGGCCGGGAACTGCGGCTGCCCACCGCGGTGCCGGAGGCGGTCTTCGATCCGGCCGGCGGCGGCGAAATGGCGCCGGACACCGTCTTCAGCGTCGGGTTCCCGCGCCGCGACGGCCGGACCGTACTGCGGCTGCGCTACCGGACCGAGGCGCTCGACGAGGAGGCCGCCACCCGGATCGCCGGCTACCACCTCACCGCGCTGCGGCTGATCGCCGCCGACCCCGAGGCGGAGCACGGCCGGCAGAGCCTCCTGTCGCCCGGCGAACTCCGCCTGCAGCTCGACGGGCTCGCGGGGCCGTACCGGGAGCTGCCCGGCCTCCGCTTCCACGAGCTGTTCGAACAGCGGGTACGCACTCATCCGGACAGCGTCGCGGCGGTCCACGGCGACCGGCGGTGGACGTACCGCGAGCTCAACACCCGTGCCAACCGGCTGGCACACGCCCTGCTGGACGCGGGGCTGACCAGGGAAGGGGTCGTCGCCCTGGTGGCCGAGCGGAGCCTGGAATGGATGGCCGCCGTCCTCGCGATCCTCAAGTCCGGCGGCGTCTACCTCCCCGTCGACCCCCACTTCCCCGCCGGGCGCATCGGCGCCGTGCTCACCCGCGCCGGCTGCCGCCTCGTGCTCACCGAGTCCGGCAGCACCACGACTCTCGACCACGCCCTGAACTCCCTGCCGGACGTACGGACGTTGCTCATCGGCCCGCTCTGCGAGCCCCGTCCCGGAGGCACCGAGTCCGGCACCGGCACCCACACCGGCTCCGACGCCGATTGCGGAGTCCCGGTCGGCGCCGGCGATCTGGCCTACGTCTTCTTCACCTCCGGCTCCACCGGCGAGCCGAAGGGCGCGATGGTGGAGCACGGCGGCCTGCTCAACCATCTCCTCGCGAAGATCGACGACCTGGGGATCGGCGAGTCGGACGTGGTCGCCCAGACCGCCCCCCAGTGCTTCGACATCTCGCTGTGGCAGCTGCTCTGCCCCCTGCTCACCGGCGGAACCACCCTGCTGGTCGGCCAGGAGGACGTCCTGGACGTCCCGCGCTTCCTCGACACGCTGGCCGACGGCCGGGCGGGCGTGGTCCAGGTGGTGCCGTCCTACCTCGACGCCGTCCTGGCCCTCCTGGAACGGCGCCCGCGCGAACTGCCCGACCTGCGCTGCCTGTCGGTCACCGGCGAGGCCCTGAAGAAGGACCTCGTCCGGCGCTGGTTCAGGGCCCGCCCCGCAACAGGGCTCGTCAACGCCTACGGGCTGACCGAGACGTCCGACGACACCACCCACGCGGTCATGCACCGGGTCCCGGAATCCGACGGGGTGCCGATCGGGCGCCCGGTCGGCAACGTGCGCATGTATCTGCTCGACGAGCACCGGAGCCCGGTGCCGCTGGGCGCCACCGGCGCGATCGCGTTCTCCGGGATCTGCGTGGGCCGCGGATACATCAACGACCCGGAGCGGACCCGGGCCGCCTTCCTGCCCGATCCGTACCGCCCCGGGGAGCGGCTGCACCTGAGCGGGGACTACGGCCGCTGGCTCCCCGACGGACAGCTGGAATTCCTCGGCCGCCGGGACAACCAGGTGAAGATACGCGGCTTCCGCATCGAGACCGGCGAGATAGAGAACGCGCTGCTGGCGGTCCCCGGCGTGCGCGACGGCGCCGTCGTGGTCACCGGAGAGGCGGCAGGCCGGGCGAGGCGGCTGATCGCCTTCTGCAGCGGCACACAGCCGTTGCCGGCCGGCTCCGTCGCCGAACGCCTCGCCGAGACCCTGCCCGCGTACATGGTTCCGGCCGCCGTCCACTGGCGGGAGGCCCTGCCACTGACCGCGAACGGAAAGATCGACCGGGCCGAACTGACCCGCATCGCGGCGGAGTCCGGACCACCCGGCGACCCCGGGAGCGAGGCCCTCCCCCGCACCCGCACCGAGCGGCGGCTGGCAGCGGCCTGGTCCCGGGCGCTCGGCGTCCCGCAGGACCGGCTGGGACGGCGGGACAACTTCTTCGACCGGGGCGGCACCTCGCTGTCGGCGGTCGGCGTCGTGATCTCCCTGGACCGGGAGGTCTCGCTCAAGGACCTCGTCCGCCACCCCGTACTGACCGATCTGGCCGCGCTCGTGGACGAACGCGCTGCCCGGTGAACCGATCACCACCTCGAGGAGAGTGACATGACCTCCATCGAAACAACCACCACACCCGAAACGACAACCTCACCGCTCGCCCCGGAAACGGAGTCCGACCACCCCGGCCGGCCCCCGGTGCTGCGGGTCCCGGACACCCAGGACCCGGCCCGCTGGGCCGCCGGTGCGCGCGAACGGCTGCGCGCCGAACTCCTCGCGCACGGCGCGGTCCTGATCCGCGGCCTGGGGCTCCTCGACACGGCCGACGTCGCGGCGGTCCTGGCGCACCTGGCCGTCGAACCGGTGACGGAGCGGGAGGCCTTCGCACCCAGGGAGACCTACGCCCCCGGAGTGCACTCCGCGTCTCCCTGGCCCCCGAACCAGCCGATGTGCATGCACCACGAGCTGAGCTACACGCTCGGCTTCCCCGGACTGCTGCTCTTCGCCTGTCTCACCGGGCCCACCAGCGGCGGAGCCATCTGCCTGGCCGACGCGGCGGCCGTACTCGACGCCCTGCCCCGCGACCTCGTCGAGCGGTTCGAGCGGGAGGGCTGGCTGCTGGACCGCAGCTACAACGACGAGATCGGGGCCACCGTGTCCGAGGCGTTCGGCACCGCCGACCGCGACGCCGTGGAGAGCTACTGCCGCGCCCACGCCATCGACTGGGACTGGCAGCCAGAAGGCGGACTGCGCACCACGCAGCGCCGCAGCGCGGTGGTGCGCCACCCGGCCGACGGACGGCGCTGCTGGTTCAACCAGATCGCCTTCCTCAACGAATGGACGCTCGCGCCCGAGGTGCGGGAGTACCTGATCGACGAGTACGGGCCCGCGGGACTGCCGTTCAACACCCGCTACGGCGACGGCGAGCCACTCGACGAGGAGGCCGTCCGGCTCATCGAATCCGTCTACGCGGACCACTCCGTACGCCTGCCGTGGCAGGCGGGCGATCTGCTGCTCGTCGACAACATCCGCACCGCGCACAGCCGGGAGGCCTACGAGGGACCGCGCGACGTGGTCGTCGCGATGGCCTCGCCCAGCCGGCTGGACACCTGCTCGCCGACGGCCGGGACGGTGCAGCGATGAACACCGCCCGAGACCGCACGAACGGTTGCACCGCACCCGGCGACATCACCGTGCCCTCGTTCGCGGTGATCCCCGGCGGCCAGGTCCGGCGCGCCCTGGAGGGGCGCGAGAAGGACATCGTGGACGTGGTCGAGGCGGCCTACCGGCTGCACGGCGCGGGCCGGACGGTGAACCCGCCCTCCTCGTTCCTGCGCTTCCCGGACCGCCCGACCGCCAGGATGATCGCGCTGCCCGCCTCGCTGGGAGGGGAATCGAGGGTGGACGGACTGAAGTGGATCGCCAGCTTCCCCGGCAACGTGGATGCGGGCGTGCCCCGGGCCTCGGCCGTGCTGATCCTCAACGACCCGGACACCGGATACCCGTTCGCCTGCCTGGAGAGCTCGATCATCAGCGCGACGAGGACGGCGGCATCGGCGGCGTCGGCCGCCGACCGGCTCAGCCGCGGCCGGCCCCGGCCGACCCGCGTCGGGTTCTTCGGAACCGGCCTGATCGCCCGGTACATCCACACCTACCTCGAAGGCTCCGGCTGGTCGTTCGACGACATCGGGGTGTACGACGTGTCCGCGGACAGCGCGGCCGGATTCCGCGTGTACGTGGAACAGTCCGGCAGCGCCGCGGCCGTCACCGTGCACCAGGATCCGCAAGAGCTCATCCGCACGAGCGATCTCGTGGTCTTCGCGACCGTGGCCGGATCCCCGCACGTCAGCGACCCGGCGTGGTTCGACCACAACCCCGTGGTGCTCCACGTGTCGCTGCGGGACCTCGCCCCGTCCGTCCTGCTGGCCTCCACCAACGTCGTGGACGACATCGAGCACTGCCTCAGGGCCAACACCTCCCCCCATCTGACCGAACAGCTCACGGGCAACCGGAAGTTCGTGGACGGCACGCTCGACGACGTCATGGCGGGGCGGGTGGACGTCCCGGCGGACCGGCCCGCGGTGTTCTCGCCCTTCGGTCTCGGCGTGCTCGACCTCGCGGTCGGCGCCTATGTCTACGACGAGGTGGACCGCTCGGGCGAGCTTCGGACCGTGGACGACTTCTTCCACGAACGCCGCCGGTACGGGTGACGGGAGCACCCCCGCAGCACGGACAGCACACCGCCCGGAGGAGGAGTTAGTCGTGTCGGTCATATCCGTTCCCCAGGACTTCAACGAGGAGGATCTCTACGTCGATGTGGAGCCTGTCTTCGGACGCTCGCTGCTCCTCAAGTGCGAGGGTTTCAACTTCGCCGGCTCGATCAAGCTCAAGGCGGCCGCCGAGATGGTGGCGGCCGCCGAGCGCGGCGGCTCGCTGAAGGCCGATTCCGTACTGGTCGAGTCCTCGTCCGGGAACCTCGGCGTCGCGCTGAGCATGATCGCGGCGAGCAAGGGATACCGGTTCATCTGCGTGACGGACTCACGCTGCAACCTCACGACGCGGCTGCTGATGGAGGCACTGGGCAGCGAGGTGCGCAGCGTGGCCGGTGAGGAGGCCAACGGCGGCTTCCTCGGCGCCCGCCTCGACTACGTCCGGAGCCTCTGCGCCGCCGACGAACGGTGCGTGTGGCTGAGCCAGTACTCCAACCCGGCCAACTGGCGGGCGCACTACCTGACGACGGCGCCGGAGATCGCCCGTTCGTTCCCCGAACTGGACGTCCTGTTCGTCGGCGCGGGGACGACCGGAACCCTGATGGGCTGCGCACGCTACTTCCGGGACCTGCGCCTGCCGGTGCGGATCGTCGCGGTGGACACCGTCGGCTCGATGGCGTTCGGCGGCGCACCCGGCCGCAGGATGATCCCGGGGCTGGGCATGAGCATGCGTCCGCCGCTGCTGGACGAGTCGTACGTGGACGAGGTGGTCCGGGTCGAGGAGGCGGACACGATCCGTGCCTGCCGCCGGCTGGCCGGACGGGGCTTCCTCTTCGGCGGCTCGACGGGCACGGTGGTGAGCGGCGCGGTCGACTGGCTGGACCGGCAGGGGGCACGGGAGCTCACAGCGGTGGCCGTGGCACCCGACCTGGGCGAGCGCTATCTCGACACCGTCTACCAGGACACCTGGGTGCGGGACCTCTACGGCCGGGGCCCGCTCGACGCAGCCGGGCCCGTCCCGGCGTCCCCGGGGACGCCCGCCGCCTGAAACGGAGTGACCTCGGTCACGCGTGACGTCGCCCCCGTGCCACGGAGAGCGGGCGCGGGCGGCGCGGCATGACGCGAAGTCAGTTCCTGCCCGCTCGGTGCGGCACTGTCCGGATCGCACGGTCCGGCACCGGCCCGCGTCGCCCCGCTCCGTGCGGCAGCACGACGCCACCGGACCGGACGAAGGCCCCGGCCGCGAGACGCCGGCCCCCTCCCGAGCCGCCCGTATACGGGAATTTCGCGCCGGTGGTACGCCACGCGCCCCACATTCCACCGGAACTCCACGCCCCGAGCGGTGCCGCCGTGCCTCCGCCGCGCCGGACATCGATAGGCTGGGCGCGGACCGATGCAAGGAGGATCTAGGACGATGGCAGGCAACACGGAGCCGTTGTCGCCGCGGGCCAAGCTGGCCGTGACGGCGGGCAAGGCCGCTGCGGCGGTGTCGCGGGCAGCCGGGCGGGGCAGCGGATCGGTGATCGGCGGCCGGGTGGCGCTCAAGCTCGACCCCGACCTGCTCGGGCGGCTGGCACAGCACCTGGACGTGATCCTGGTGTCGGCGACCAACGGCAAGACGACCACGACCCGGCTGATCGCCGAGGCACTGCGGGCCGCGGGCCCGGTCGTGTCGAACGCGCTCGGCGCCAACATGCCCGCGGGCATCACCTCGGCCCTGGCCGGCGGCTCGGACGCGCAGTACGGCGTGATCGAGGTGGACGAGAAGTACCTCGCAGGCGTCGCGCGCGACACCACACCCAAGGTGATCGCGCTGCTGAACCTCTCCCGCGACCAGCTGGACCGGGCGGCGGAGACCCGGATGCTCGCCGAGAAGTGGCGCGAGGGGCTGTCCGGCTCGAAGGCCGTGATCATCGCCAACGCCGACGACCCGCTGATCGTCTGGGCGGCCTCCTCCTCCCCCAACGTGGTGTGGGTCGCGGCCGGGCAGGCGTGGAAGGACGATGCCTGGTCCTGCCCGTCCTGCGGCGGTGTGATGCAGCGCCCCGGCGACGACTGGTTCTGCGGCGAGTGCGGTTTCCGCCGGCCGCCCCCCAGCTGGGTGCTGCACGGCGACTACGTCCTGGACCCGCACGGTTCGGCCTGGCCGATCCACCTCCAGCTGCCCGGCCGCGCCAACAAGGCCAACGCCACCAGCTCGGCCGCCGTGGCCGCCGTCTTCGGGGTGCCGCCCCAGGTCGCCCTGGAGCGGATGTACCACGTACAGGCCGTCGCGGGCCGCTACGACGTCGTCACCTTCCTCAACCGCGAGCTGCGGCTCCTGCTGGCGAAGAACCCGGCCGGCTGGCTGGAGACGTTCTCGCTGATCGACCCGCCGCCCACCCCCGTGATCCTCTCCGTCAACGCGCGCGGCGCCGACGGCACGGACACCTCCTGGCTGTGGGACGTGGACTACACCCAGCTCGCGGGTCACCCGATCTTCGTGCTCGGCGACCGCAAGCTCGACCTCGCGGTCCGGCTCGAAGTGGCCGGTCTCGACTTCCGGGTCTGCGAGAACCTCGACGAGGCCGTGCACCAGGCACCGCCCGGCCGCATCGAGGTCATCGCCAACTACACCGCCTTCCAGGATCTGCGCCGTCGTGTCGGCAACTGACCCCGGCCCCGGCCCCCTCCGGAGAGGACGAAGCATGAGCAACAACAGCCTGCGGCTGGTGTGGGTCTACCCGGACCTGCTGAGCACCTACGGCGACCAGGGCAACGCCCTGGTGGTGGAGCGCCGGGCCCGCCAGCGCGGCCTCGACGTGTCGCGCGTCGACGTGCGCAGCGACCAGCCGGTTCCCACGTCCGGCGACATCTATCTGATCGGCGGCGGTGAGGACCGTCCGCAGCGGCTCGCCGCGGAGCGGCTGCGCCGTGACGGCGGTCTCAGCCGGGCCGCGTCCAACGGCGCGATCATCTTCTCGGTCTGCGCCGGCTACCAGATCCTCGGCCACGAGTTCGTCAACGACCTCGGTGAGCGCGAGCAGGGTCTCGGGCTCCTCGACGTGGTCTCCACCCGCGGCGAGGGCGACCGGTGCGTGGGCGACGTGCTCGGGGACATCGACCCGCACCTCGGGCTGCCGCCGCTGACCGGCTTCGAGAACCACCAGGGCGTCACCCATCTCGGCCCGACGGCACGCCCGTTCGCCCGGGTGCAGTTCGGCCGGGGCAACGGCACCGGGGACGGCACCGAGGGCGCGTACAACGACACCGTGTTCGGTACGTACATGCACGGGCCCGTGATGGCGCGCAACCCGCTGATCGCGGACCTGCTGCTGAAGCTGGCGCTCGATGTGAACGCACTGCCGCCGACCGACGACCGCTGGTACGAGGCGCTGCGCGCCGAACGGATCGCGTCCGCGACACAGCCCGTCTGATGAGGCGAAATTCGCTCAGCTGAGCGGAGTCCAGCAGGCGGACGCCCGGTTCGGTCCCGCCACCCTGCGCCGGTAGGGTGGCGGGATTCCAGCCGGACGACGTGGTCCGGTCGTCGGTCCACGTTGCAAAGGTTTCCCGGGCAATGCGAATTGGTGTGCTCACCTCCGGCGGCGACTGCCCCGGCCTCAATGCGGTCATCCGTTCCGTCGTCCACCGTGCGGTGGTCGACCACGGTGACGAGGTCATCGGCTTCCACGACGGGTGGCGGGGCCTCCTGGAGTGCGACTACCGCAAGCTCGACCTCGACGCGGTCGGCGGCATCCTCGCCCGCGGCGGCACGATCCTCGGCTCCTCCCGGGTCCAGCCCGCGCACCTGCGCGGAGGCGTGGAGCAGGCCAGGGGCCACGTCAGGGACCTCGGTCTCGACGCGATCATCCCGATCGGCGGCGAGGGCACGCTGAAGGCGGCGAACCTGCTGTCCGAGGCGGGGCTGCCGATCGTCGGCGTACCGAAGACGATCGACAACGACATCGCCTCCACCGACGTGACCTTCGGTTTCGACACCGCCGTCGGCGTGGCCACCGAGGCCCTCGACCGGCTGAAGACCACCGCCGAGTCCCACCAGCGGGTCATGATCGTCGAGGTCATGGGCCGTCACACCGGCTGGATCGCCCTGCACTCGGGCATGGCCGCCGGTGCGCACGCCGTCGTGGTCCCCGAGCGCCCCTTCGACATCGACGAGCTGACCGAGCTGGTCGGCCGGCGCTTCTCGGCCGGCAAGAAGTTCGCGATCGTCGTGGTCGCCGAGGGCGCGAAGCCGCGCGAGGGCTCCATGGAGTTCCAGTCCGGCGTCAAGGACATCTACGGGCACGAGCGCTTCGCGGGCGTGGCGACCCAGCTCTCCATCGAGCTGGAGCAGCGTCTGGGCAAGGAGGCCCGCCCCGTCATCCTCGGCCACGTCCAGCGCGGCGGGACGCCGACCGCGTACGACCGGGTCCTGGCGACCCGCTTCGGCTGGCACGCGGTGGAGGCGGCGCACCGCGGCGAGTTCGGCATGATGACGGCGCTGCGCGGCACGGACATCACCATGGTCCCGCTCGCGGAAGCCGTGGAGACCCTGAAGACGGTCCCGGCCGAGCGGTACGCCGAGGCCGAGTGCGTGCTCTGAGCGACACCACCGTCTGAGGACTGCCCCCGGCCGCAACCGCGGCCGGGGGCAGTTCTACTCTGGTCGGGACAACCGGCACGAAACGGGGACGTCCCGGCGCCCCCATCAGGAGTGAACAGATGGATCACAGCGGGCACGGCATGAACATGGATCTGCCGCCGTTCACGCTGGGACGCGGGCTCCAGTTCTCCGCGGACCCGATCTTCCTGATCGGCTGCGTGCTCGCCGTGCTGCTGTACGGATACGCGGTGGCACGGCTGCGCAGACGCGGGGACGGGTGGCCGGTCAACCGGACCGTCTTCTTCGTCATCGGCGTGCTGAGCATCGCCCTGGTGATGTGCACCAAGCTCAACGACTACGGCATGGCCATGTTCAGCGTGCACATGGTGCAGCACATGGTGATCAGCATGCTGTCGCCGATCCTGCTGCTGCTGGGTGCGCCCGTGACGCTCGCGCTGCGTGCGCTGCCGGTCGCGGCGCGTGGCAGGAAGGGGCCGCGCGAGCTGCTCCTGATGCTGCTGCACAGCCGGTACATGAAGGTCATCACGCATCCGGTGTTCACCATCCCGCTGTTCATCGCCAGCCTGTACGGCCTGTACTTCTCGCCGCTGTTCGACTTCCTGATGGGTTCGACGGCCGGGCACCTCGCGATGATGGTCCACTTCCTCGGTGTCGGCCTGGTCTTCTTCTGGCCGATCATGGGCATCGACCCGGGCCCGCACCGCCCCGGCTATCTGCTGCGGATGCTGGAGCTGTTCGCCGGGATGCCGTTCCACGCGTTCTTCGGCATCGCGCTGATGATGGCCTCCCAGCCCATGGTCGAGGTGTACAAGAACCCGGCGGCCTCCCTGGGCATCGACGCCCTGTCCGACCAGAACGCGGCGGGCGGCATCGCCTGGGCGTTCAGCGAGATCCCGTCGGTGCTGGTGCTGCTCGCCCTGGTCTTCCAGTGGTACCGCTCGGATCAGCGGACGGCGAAGCGTTCGGACCGGGCGGCGGACCGCGACGGTGACCAGGAGCTCCACGCCTACAACGCGTATCTCGCCTCGTTGCAGGCGCGCGGACAGTAGCGGCGGACCCGCCTTCCGGGGGACGATGGGGGCAACGGCCGCGCGGCCGACGAGGAGCGTGCGCGCATGTCCGGATCGACGAAGACCATGGGAGTGCTCACCGTAGGGGCCCTGGTGACGGTGACCGGGTACACGGTGGCGCTGGGGAGCAACGGCTGGCTCTGGTTCGGCTGGGTGGTGCTGGGGCTGATCACGATCGGAATGGTCGCCACCCGCGAGACCTGAGGCGGGCGGGGCAGCCCGGCCCCCGCCGAGAGGCTCAGAAGCGGAACACCGGGCCGGTGGCCGCGTCCATCCCGCATGCGTTGGGGTACGTGTGCCGCCAGTCGACGGCCCCGCTCTGCCCGGTGCCCTCGGCGGTGACGGTCACCGGGTCGTACTCGTAGGTGCACGGGCGCGGCTCGCCGGCGAGCGCGTCGAAGTCCCCTCCGGCCGCGTCGAGGGCCGCGCAGGCGCCGGCCGCGTCGGGGTGCCGGTCCTCGGGGGCGGGCGGACAGTGCAGGACGACCCCCCGGATCCAGGTGTTCTCGCTGCCGGAGACGGTGAGGAGGATCCCCGGGTCCTGCGCCGGGGAATGTGCGGCCGCGGCGGGCACGACCGCACCGAGGGACAGCAGGGCCGTAGCAAGGGCGGCGGGGACGGCGGTGGCAAGGGCGGCGCGCACGCGCATGTCGGGCTCCGGGGATGAGTGGCTCGTGGCTGCGGTGGGGGCGGATCAGCCCACCTGTGGCTGCGGGGCGGATCAGTGACTCGTGGCTGCGGGGGCCAGCCCATCCCGGCGCCGCCACCATGACAAGCAGCCGCGCCGTGTACGCCATCGCGCACGCGGATCGGCCCGCGCGAGGACGCCTCGCCGGCGCGCCCCCCGCGGGCACCGGACCGGCTTCCGTCACTCTGCGTGGCGCGCTGTGCGCACTGGGCCGACGCGTACGCGGGCCTCAACCGGCGGCACCCGAGCCCTCGCGTACCGCGCGATCCGGGATCCGACCGCCGCGCGACCCGTCACCGCCACCCCGCCACTCCAGGCCCCCGGGCTGGCGTTACTCCCCCTGCCGCCCGATGACCGTGCGGCGCCGCCCCGCGCCCGGCACGCAGGCGTCCGGCGGCGCGATCCGGGGTGCCCCGGCGCCGGCGCGCATCCCACGCCAGTGCCCGCTCCGTCACGGAACGCATCCGCCCCGAGCCTTGCCGCACCCGCCCCGGAGGCTCCGCGAAGCTGCCTCGACGCGATTGCGAATACCTCCCGCCGGCTCCGGCGCACCTGCCCGATGATCGCCAACAGGGCTTCGCACAGGGCTCGTTCAACGTGTGGCCGAGTTTACGCACCCGTAAGGCAGTTGCGATTTAAGTCTTGACAGGTGCGTATCACCACGCCACTTTGGGAGCGCTCCCACAATCAAGACTTGCACACTCCACCCCCTCCCTTCTCCCCCGATACCGGGCGACGAGACGGGCGCTCCGGGGCGCAGCCGCGCCCCCGGCCCGTTCCGCGCTGCCCGGCAGAGTAATGCGCCGCCGACCGAGCCCCGCCACTCCCCGACTCCCGATGGCGGGTCGCCCATCCGCCCCGCCGTACCCGCCATCGGGGCACCACCGCTCACCACCGACGGGATGCCGCGCCCCGACCACCGGGCCCGCCCCCTGCAACACCCCCACGAACCGTCTGCGGGGAACCTCCCCGGACGTACGAGAGGAGCACGGAGCCGCAATGAGAACCAGAGGCACCATCACGCACGGGCTACGCCGAAGACTGGCCGCGCTCTCCGCCCTGGCCATGGGCGCGGCACTGGCGGTCGCCGTCCCCGCCCCCGCCTCGGCGGCGGCCCGGGTCGACAACCCCTATGTGGGCGCCACGGCATACGTGAACCCCGACTGGTCCGCCAAGGCGGCGGCCGAGCCGGGTGGCAGTGCCATCGCCGACGAGCCGGGATTCGTCTGGATGGACCGCATCGCGGCCATCGAGGGTTCGGCCCAGGCGAAGAGCCTGCGCGAGCACCTCGACACGGCTCTGGACCAGGGGGCCAACCTGTTCCAGGTCGTCATCTACGACCTGCCGGGACGGGACTGTGCCGCGCTGGCGTCCAACGGCGAGCTCGGACCGACCGAACTCGACCGGTACAAGGACGAGTACATCGACCCGATCTCCGAGATCCTCGCCGACCCGGCGTACGCGAACCTGCGCATCGTCACGATCATCGAGCCCGACTCGCTGCCCAACATCGTCACCAACGCGGGCGGTTCGGCCGGTTCCACCGAGGCCTGCGCGACGATGAAGGCGAACGGCAACTACGAGAAGGGTGTCGGCTACGCGCTGCACACCCTCGGCGCCATTCCCAACGTGTACAACTACATCGACGCCGCGCACCACGGCTGGCTGGGCTGGGACTCCAACTTCGTCCCGGCCGCCCAGGAGTTCAAGAAGGCCGCCACCTCGGAGGGGGCCACGGTCTCCGACGTCACGGGCTTCATCGTGAACACGGCGAACTACTCGGCTCTCAAGGAGCCCAACTTCAAGATCACCGACACGGTCAACGGCGCTCAGGTCCGTCAGTCCAAGTGGATCGACTGGAACTACTACACCGATGAGCTGTCGTTCGCCCAGGCGCTGCGCACCGAGCTGGTGAGCCAGGGCTTCGCCTCGAACATCGGCATGCTGATCGACACGGCCCGCAACGGCTGGGGCGGCAGCGGCCGGCCCGTCGGCCCCGGGCCGCAGACCAGTGTGGACGCCTACATCGACGGCGGCCGGGTCGACCGGCGCATCCACGCGGGCAACTGGTGCAACCAGAGCGGCGCCGGCATCGGTGAGCGTCCCACCACCGCCCCGGAGCCCGGCATCGACGCGTACGTCTGGGCCAAGCCGCCGGGCGAGTCGGACGGCAACAGCGCCCCCATCGACAATGACGAGGGCAAGGGCTTCGACCGGATGTGCGACCCCACGTACACCGGTAACGGACGCAACGGCAACAACCTGACCGGCGCGCTGCCGAACTCCCCGCTGGCGGGCCACTGGTTCTCCGCGCAGTTCCAGGAGCTCGTCCGCAACGCCTACCCCGCGCTCGACGGCACGCCCGGCGGTGGCGGCGATGACGACGACACCCAGGCGCCGACCGCGCCCACCGGAGTGACCGTCACGGCGAAGACCAGCGGCAGCGTCTCGCTGTCCTGGACCGCGTCGACCGATGACACCGGGGTGACCGGGTACGACGTGTTCCGCGGCGGAGCGAAGGTGGGCTCCACCACGACCACCTCGTACACGGACACCGGCCTGACGGCCTCGACCGCCTACAGCTACACCGTCAAGGCCAAGGACGCGGCCGGCAACGTGTCGGCGGCCTCCGGCGCGCTGTCCGCCACCACCTCGGCGGGCGGCGGCACCGGAACGGGTGCGCTCAAGGTCCAGTACAAGAACACCGACTCCTCCGCCACCGACAACCAGATCCGGATGGGCCTGCAACTGGTCAACACCGGCAGCACGGCGGTGGACCTCTCCACGGTGAAGGTGCGGTACTGGTTCACCCCCGAGGCCGGGGCCTCCACCTTCGGCACCGCGTGCGACTACGCGGTGACCGGCTGCGGAAACCTGACCCACGGTGTGAAGTCCTCCGGCAGCACGGCGGCCGGTGCCAGCCACTACCTGGAGGTCGGCTTCGGCAGCGGAACGCTCGCCGCGGGTGCCTCCACGGGTGAGATGCAGCTCCGGCTGAACAAGAGCGACTGGTCCAACTTCAACGAGGCGGACGACTACAGCCGTTCGACGGCCACGGGCTACGCCGACGCACCGAAGATCGGCGTGTACGTGACCGGCACGCTCTCCTGGGGCACCGCGCCCTGACCCCTACGTCCGCTCCACCGCCCCCCGTCGGATGTCCGGCGGGGGGCGGTGCCGTGTCCGGCGTGCCGGAGCCGGTGCCGAGGGGCCGGCATCGACTCGCCCGGGGGCGGGTAGACGCGACGACAGCTGCGCATATGGTGTCCTCTGCCGAGAACTCCACTGACCTGCCGAAACGCAGCTGCGGAGTCGAACTGGGAGCCGCCCCGTGTTCTATTACCTGCTCAAGTACGTCGTCCTGGGGCCGCTGCTGCGGCTGTTCTTCCGCCCCGTCATCGAGGGCACGGAGCACATCCCGGCGGACGGGGCGGCGATCGTCGCCGGCAATCACCTGTCGTTCTCCGACCACTTCCTGATGCCCGCGATCATCAAGCGCCGCATCACCTTCCTCGCGAAGGCCGAGTACTTCACCGGCCCCGGTGTGAAGGGCCGGCTGACCGCCGCGTTCTTCCGGAGCGCCGGTCAGATCCCGGTGGACCGGTCGGGGAAGGAGGCGGGGCAGGCCGCGATCCGTGAGGGGCTCGGCGTGCTGAGCAGGGGTGAGCTGCTGGGCATCTATCCGGAAGGCACCCGTTCGCACGACGGCCGGCTCTACAAGGGCAAGGTCGGGGTCGCGGTGATGGCCATCAGGGGGCAGGTGCCGGTGGTGCCCTGCGCCATGGTCGGCACGTTCGAGATCCAGCCTCCCGGCAAGGTCGTGCCGCGCCTCAAGCAGGTCACCATCCGCTTCGGCGAGCCGCTGGACTTCTCCCGTTACGCCGGCCTCGAGGACGAGAAGGCGGCGATCCGGGCGGTCACCGACGAGATCATGTACGCGATCCTCGGCCTCTCGGGGCAGGAGTACGTCGACGAGTACGCGGCCAAGGTGAAGGCCGCCGAGCAGGCGGAACGCCCGGGAAAGTTCCCGAAAATCCGACGCTGACGGCGGATTCGCGGTCGGTGAACCCCGCTGGTCAGGGCCGCGCACCCCTCGTAGCGTGCGGTGCATGACCAACGGACACGCATGGGTGCTTGGAGCGACGGGCCAGATCGGGCGGGCGGCGGTGCGCTCGCTCGTCGAGGACGGCTGGACGGTGACGGCGGCCTCGCGCGGCGGCGGCCGTGACGACCGCTGGGACGCGGGGGTGCGCACGGTCGCGCTCGACCGCGAGGAGGAGGGCGCGCTCGCCGCGGCGCTCGGTGACGGCTGCGACGTACTGGTCGACATGGTCGCGTACGGCGGGCAGCACGCCCGGCAGCTGACGGACCTCGCGGGCCGGATCGGTTCGGCCGTCGTCGTCTCCAGCGGCGCGGTGTACGAGGACGAGCGCGGCCGCAGTTTCGACACCCAGGGCGAACCCGACGGATCGCCGTGCTACCCGGTGCCGATCCCCGAGTCGCAGCCCACCGTCGCACCGGGCAAGACCACGTACGGGACCCGCAAGATCCGGCTGGAGCGGGATCTCCTCGCGGCGGGGGACGCGCTGCCCGTCACACTCCTGCGGGCGGGCGCGGTGCACGGTCCGTACTGCCGCTCGCCGCGCGAGCTCTACTTCGTGAAGCGCGCTCTGGACGGACGCGCCCGGCGCGTGCTGGCGTACGGCGGAAGCTCGCGCTTCCACCCGTTGCACGCATCCAACGCCGCCGAGCTGATCCGGCTGGCCGCCCTGCGGCCCGGTTCCCGGGTGCTCAACGCCGCCGACCCGCAGGCGCCGACGGTCGCGGAGATCGGCGAGGCGGTCGACGCGGTGCTGGGGCGGGAGACCGAGACCGTGCTGATTGCGGGCGCCGCCCCGCCCGACGGTGTCGGCGATTCGCCCTGGGGCGCCCCGCACCCCGTCGTGTACGACATGACGGCCGCCGAACAGGAGCTCGGCTACCGGCCGGTGACGGGCTATGCCGAGTCGCTTCCGGAGACCGTCGAGTGGATCACCGCTCAGCTGGACGGGCGCGACTGGACGGAGGCCTACCCCGCCATGGTTCGGTCCTACGGGACGGGGCTCTTCGACTACGCGGCGGAGGACGCCTGGCTGGAGCGGTACGACCGTACGCGGTGAACGGTCCGTGAGTCAGGCGGGTTCGCCGGTCTTCAGCTCCTCCCGCGCCCGGTCCAGCACGGCACGCAGTGCCCTCGCGTCGGCGGCCACCGCGGTCACCAGCACGGCTGGGCCGGCGAGCCGGGTGAGCACGGCGGTCGGTCCCAGCAGTCTGCTCCCCGGTCCCCGGTCCTCGAACGACGGATCCACGACGAGCAGTTGTCCGACGGCGCGGTGGCCGCCGAGCACGGCCGGACCGTCCCAGCCGCCGGGGGCCCCGGGGCCGTGGGCCGTCTGCTGGTCGAGGAGCGGTCGCCCGGCGCGGCGCACGGTGAGCCTGCTGAACAGGGTGCCGGTGGTCTCGCCGTGGCGGCCGAGTATCTGTTCCTCACGCAGCACCAGGCGCGCGGTGGGGGCGAGTTCGGCGGTGGTACGCATGACCAGTTCGCTGCCGTAGGCGCAGATGAGCTGTTCCGGCAGCCAGTCGATGGCGGCCTCCTCCCCCGCCGTGAGCCGTACCTCGTAGTGGGCGGGTACGTCGCCGGGCCCCGGACCGGGCAGGGCGACGGTGGCCGCGGCCGAGTCGACGGTGAGCCGGGCTCCCGGCTCGGCCCTGACCTCGATGGCGAGCCGGTCACCGCCGAGCGGCCCGCTCATCGCGCCGACGACGGTGACGCGGGCCGATCCGGGCGTCAGGGACCTGGTCCGCCGCGGGGCGAGGGGCCCCTCGCTCTCCAGGACGGGCAGCGAGGTGCCGCCGCGTCCGTCGCGTACGGCGGTGACGCGGGCGGTGGCCCGGACGCTCATGCGTTCCAGGAGGCGAGCAGCCCCCGCACCCAGTCGGCCACCGGCCCGACGCCTTCGCCGGAGGTGAGCGAGGTGAGCAGGACGGGGAGTTCGCCCCGCTGCTCGGCGGCGTCGCGGGCCATCCGGTCGAGGTCGGAGCCGACGTAGGGTGCCAGGTCGGTCTTGTTGATCACGAGCAGGTCGGAGGTGGTGACGCCGGGTCCGCCCTTGCGCGGGATGTCGTCGCCGCCCGCCACGTCGATGATGAAGATCTGGGCGTCGACGAGCCCCTTGGAGAAGGTGGCGGTGAGGTTGTCGCCACCGGATTCGACGAGGATCAGGTCGAGCGGTCCCACCGCGTCCTCCAGGTCCTCGACGGCTTCGAGGTTGGCGGAGATGTCGTCGCGGATCGCGGTGTGCGGGCAGGCGCCGGTCTCGACGGCCTGGATCCGCTCGGGCGGCAGTACCGCGTTGCGCAGCAGGAACGCGGCGTCCTCGCGGGTGTAGATGTCGTTGGTGACGACCGCGAGGGACAGCTGGTCGCGCAGCGTACGGCAGAGCGCGGCCACGGTCGCCGTCTTGCCGGAGCCGACGGGTCCGCCGAGACCGATGCGCAGGGCCCGCCGGGTGCCGTCGGGGCGTGCGGCGTCGGCGCCGACGGCGGCCGGTCCGGAGTGGGAGTGGTCGAGGTGCATGGTGCGGCTCCTGTGCTGTTTCGGTGCGGCGAGCGGGTGTGCGGGCGGGGTTACGAGGCGAACAGCCGGACCGGCCGGGCGGCGTGGGCCTCGGCGGCGATGTCGAGCAGCGGGGCCGACGTGGCGGGCAGCTCGTCGATGCTCCCGCGAGCGGCGGCGGCCGCCAGCCCGGCGACGTGGTCGAGTTCGGGGGCGAGCCGGGCGAGGACGGCGGTGGCGTCGAAGGGGTTGAGGGAGAGCAGCCGGACCACTGCCGTGGCCGGTCCGCTCACCGCTTCGTAGGCGACGCAGTACGCGGCGTCCTCGGGCCCCAGCCCTGCCGCGCGGGCGGTGAGCCCCAGTACGACGGGCTGATGGGCGCCGCGCGGCCTGGCCCGTGCGAGCGCTTCGAGTTCGTCGCCGGGCCAGGTGGCGCGCGCCGCCCGCATCAGCTGGCGGCCGAGCCTGCGGGCAACCGCGCGCAGCGCGGGCGAGGGGGTGCGCGCGTCGGCGGCCTCGTCGAGGGCGAGCGGGTCGTGCCCGTGGGCGGCCGCCGCGGCGAGTGCCGCGGCGGTCAGCCCGGTGGTGTGGAGGCGGCCTCGGCAGAACGCCGCGAGGTCCGCCGCGTCGCGGATGCGCCCTGCCTCGACGGCCGGCTCGGCGCCGCCGGAGTGGGCGTGGCCGCCGGCGGGGAACCGTCCGTCGGCCAGTACGAGCAGGGCTGCACGGCTCATCGATGGACCGCTCTCAGAAGAGTCAGAAGAGGAAGTAGCGCTGTGCCATGGGGAGTTCGGCGGCGGGTGCCGGTTCGACCGGTTCGCCGTCGATGGTGACGGCGAAGCTGTCCGGGTCGACGTCGACCCGTGGCATCGCGTCGTTCTCCCGCATGTCGGCCTTGCCGACCCCCCGGGTGCTGGTGATCGGGACGAACCGCTTCCCGAGTGCGAGCCGCTCGGGGAGCCCGTCCTCGATCGCTGCCTGGGCCACGAAGTTGAAGGAGTTGGCGGACGGGGCCCGGCCGACGGCGCCGAACATGGGCCGGGGCAGCACGGGCTGCGGGGTGGGGATGGAGGCGTTGGCGTCCCCCATCTGCGCGTACGCGATCTGGCCGCCCTTGATGACGGTCTGCGGTTTCACTCCGAAGAACGCCGGTTCCCAGAGCACCAGATCGGCGAGTTTGCCGCTCTCGACGGAGCCGATCTCCTGGGCGAGGCCCTGGGCGACCGCCGGGTTGATGGTGTATTTGGCGACATAGCGACGGACTCGGCGGTTGTCGGCGCGCCCGTCGCCCGGCAGCGCGCCGCGGCGCCTCTTCATCACGTGCGCGGTCTGCCAGGTGCGCAGGACGACCTCGCCGATGCGGCCCATGGCCTGGGAGTCGGAGGAGATGATCGAGATGGCGCCGAGGTCGTGGAGGATGTCCTCCGCCGCGATGGTGGAGGGCCGGATCCGCGATTCCGCGAAGGCCAGGTCCTCCGGCACCGTCGGGTTGAGGTGGTGGCAGACCATCAGCATGTCGAGGTGTTCGTCGATGGTGTTGACGGTGTGCGGCCGGGTCGGGTTGGTGGAGCTGGGCAGGACGTACGGCTCCGAGACGACGCTGATGATGTCGGGTGCGTGCCCGCCGCCCGCCCCCTCGGTGTGGTAGGCGTGGATGGAGCGCCCGGCGATGGCGGCCAGGGTGTCGGCGACGAACCCGGCCTCGTTGAGGGTGTCCGTGTGGATGGCCAGCTGGGCGCCGGTCTCCTCGCAGACTCCCAGGCAGGCGTCGATGACGGCCGGGGTCGCCCCCCAGTCCTCGTGGATCTTGAACCCGAGTGCTCCGGCCCGCAGCTGTGAGTGCATGGCGTCGCGGGACATCGTGTTGCCCTTGCCGAGCAGCCCGATGTTGACGGGGTAGGCCTCCAGCGCCGCGAACATCCGGGCGAGGTGCCAGGGGCCGGGGGTGATGGTGGTGGCCTTGCTGCCCTCGGCCGGTCCGGTGCCGCCGCCCACGAGCGTCGTGATGCCGCTGGAGAGCGCCTGGTCCATGAGGGTGGGCGAGATGAAGTGCACGTGCGCGTCGATGGCGCCGGCCGTGATGAACTTCCCGTTGCCCGCGATGATCTCGGTCTCCGGGCCGATGACCAGCTCGGGATGGACGCCGTCCATGGTGTCCGGGTTGCCGGCCTTGCCGATACCGGTGATCCGGCCGTCGCGGATGCCGATGTCCGCCTTGACGATGCCCCAGTGGTCGATGATGACGGCGCCGGTGACGACCGTGTCGGGGGCGCCCTCGGCGCGGGTGGTGCGCGCCTGCCCCATGGACTCGCGGATCACCTTGCCGCCGCCGAACACCGCCTCGTCGCCGGCGAGTCCGGGTCCGCCGCAGCGGTCCTCCTCGATCTCGACGAGCAGATCGGTGTCCGCGAGGCGGATCCGGTCGCCGGTGGTGGGACCGAACAGGTCCGCGTACACGGCGCGATGGAGTTCAGCCATCGAGAGCACCTCCGGTCTCGCCGCGCAGGCCGGGGACGATCCGCCGTCCGGCCAGGGGGACGAGTTCGATGTCGACGGGTATGCCGGGCTCGAAGCGGACAGCGGTTCCGGCGGCGATGTTCAGCCGCAGACCGCGGGCTGCCGCCCGGTCGAACTCCAGACCTGGGTTGGCCTCGGAGAAGTGGTAGTGCGAGCCGACCTGGACCGGCCGGTCGGCGGCGTTGAGGACAGTGAGACGGGTGACGGTCCGGCCCGCGTTGAGCGGCACGGGTCCGTCGGCGTAGAGAATCTCGCCCGGAATCATCGGCGGCCCGTCAGACGATCGGATCGTGGACGGTGACGAGCTTGGTGCCGTCCGGGAAGGTCGCCTCGACCTGCACGTCGTGGATCATCTCGGCGATGCCGTCCATGACGTCGTCGCGGCTGAGCACCTTGCGCCCGGACGCCATCAGTTCGGTGACCGTACGGCCGTCGCGGGCGCCCTCCATCAGGTGGGAGGTGATGAGGGCCACCGCCTCGGGGTGGTTGAGCCGCAGTCCGCGGGCGCGGCGCTTCTCCGCCACATCCGCGGCTACGTGAATGAGCAGACGTTCCTGCTCGTGCGGGGTCAGCTGCACGTGTCCACCTCACAGTCGTCCGCCCAGTACCGGCCCTGGGCGCAGCGTGACACTAGCCCTCATCAACAGACTGTTGAATGCCGAACCGGTGCCGCGCGGCGAGGTATTGCACGTTAGAGCCCAAGTTTTTCCAGCGCGTTAACTGATCTTTTGCACATCCATGGACATGAGCCCGCGAAGGCCGTCCTCCATGGTCTCCGGCCCGGGGTCGCCGAACATGGCCATCTGGATGATGAATCCCTGGGCGGCGGCGATCAGCGTGCGGGCAACCCGCTCGTCCGGCACGTCCGCGGTGAGCACGCCCCGCTCCCGGTACACCCTGACCAACTCGGACCAGGACGTCCGCAGCCCCTCGTAGGCCTCGACGAGCGTGGCCGCCAGCCGGTCGCTGCGCAGGGCCTCGGACCACACCTGCACGATCAGCCCGGCGTACGCCCGCCGTTCCAGCCCGCGCCCTCCGTCCACCCCTTCCGCGAACAGGGTGCGCACCACGCGGCCGATCAGGACGTCGGGCGTGGGCGGGGGCTCGACCTGGGATGCCCGCTCGAACGCCTGCACGACGCCACCGACCGCCTCCCCCGCGATGGCCGCGATCAGATCGTCCTTGCCGGTGAAGTAGCGGTAGACGGCTCCGGCCGACAGCCCGACCTCCTTGAGCACGTCCTGCATCGAGGTGCCGTGGAAGCCGTCGCGGGCGAAGCAGCGCGCGGCGCCGTCGAGGATCTGCCGGCGGCGGGCATCGAGGTGTTCCTGGGATACACGAGCCATGCCCCCACTTTAAAACGAACGTTCCTTCTTGACAAGGTCCGGCGACGGCGGGACAGTGACCCCACCAGATAAAACGAACGATCATTCTCTTTGATGTGAATCGAGGTGCGCGTCATGTCCGCTGCCCCCAACCGCCGCCTGGTGGCGGTCGTTCTCCTGATCCCCTTCGTGGTGGCCCTGGTCCTGTGGGCCTTCGCCTGGCCGGCCGCCCGGATGGCCCCGCGCGACCTGCCCGTCGGCGTCGTCGGCACGGGGCCCGCCGCCGACCGGCTCCAGGAACAGCTGGAGGCACGCGACGGCGCCTTCGAGATCCACCGCTACAACTCCGGGACCGCCGCCCGCACCGCCATCGAGCACCGGACCGTATACGGGGCGATCACGGTCACCGCGAAGGGCCCCGAGCTGCTGACCGCGACCGCGGCGGGCCCGGTGGTGGCCCAGCTGCTGCACGACGCGGTCGCCGCCCAGGCCCCGGACGGCGCCGAGGTCCGGGTCACGGACGTGGTGGCGGCCCCGGCCGCGGATCCGCGCGGCAGCGTCCTCGGGTCGAGCATCCTGCCCCTGGCCATCGCGGGCGTGGCCACGGGCGCCGTGGTGACCCTGCTGGGGCTGCGCGGCCGCCGGGCGGCCGGGGCGCTGCTCGGGGTCGCCGCCCTGGTGGGGATCGTGGCCGCCGCGCTCACGGACAGCTGGCTCGGGGTCCTGACCGGCGACTGGTGGAGCGAGGCGGGCGCGTTCGGGCTCACCGTGCTCGCGATCGGCGCGACGGTGGCCGGACTCGCCGCGCTGATCGGCACGGCGGGCATCGGCCTCGGATCCCTGGTGATGGTGCTGGTGGGCAACCCCTTCTCGGGTGTCACCAGCGCACCGGAACTGCTGCCCCGGCCGGTCGGCGCGATCGGTCAGTGGCTGGCGCCGGGCGCAGGCGGATCGCTGCTGCGGTCCGTCGCGTTCTTCGACGGCAACGCGGCGGCCGGACCGCTCCTGGCCCTCAGCCTGTGGGCCGTACTGGGACTGATCGCGGTACTGGCCGGCAGCCGCCGCGGGGCCGGAACCGCCGAGTCCGCCGCCGCACCCGAGCGCGAGCCCGCACCGGTCGGCTGACACGTCCCGCGCGATGCCGTGCGTCCCATGCCCCCGCGGGCAGGGGTGCACGGCATGCCCGTATCAGTTCCCGGGGCCCTGCTGCCCCCGGTGTTCCGCCGCGATCCCGAAGCGGTGCCGTTCCGCGGGAGCTGACGGGGAGGAGCCGATCGAGGAGACCGAGCTGATCACCTGCTCACGCTCCGCCGCCTCCTCGCCCTCGAGTCTCTCCAGATCAGCGGCCGACACGAACGCCACGAGCGGCTTGCCGTGCCGCGTCACGACCACTCGCTCACCGCCGTAGACGACGCGGTTGATCAGTTCGGCGAGCTCAGCTCGGGCTTGAGTCACCGGAATCTCGTAGGCCATGTTCCCCAGCCTATGCAAGGTCCATCCCTCCGTGACGGTCCGTGGCGGCAGTGATTGTTCGGACCCGGCGGCCCCCAGGTCCGATCCGGATTGCACAGACTCCTGTGCACAACTTTCTATGCACAGACTCCTGTGTGGTCTACCTTGAGTGCATGGAACTTCCGCAGCAGCCCTCCCAGGTACATCTGACCGCCCGTAACCTGCGTGGCATCGCCCACCCGCTACGGGTCCAGATCCTCACCAGCCTGCGGACAGAGGGCCCGGCCACGGCCACCACGGTGGCCCGCCGGCTCAATCTGAACACCGGGGCGACCAGCTACCACCTGCGCCAGCTCGCGGAGTACGGCTTCATCACGGAGGCACCGTCACAGGGCGGGCGGCGTGAGCGCTGGTGGCAGGCGGCGCACGCGAACACCGTCGCGCCCGACAGCGAGGCGCTGGACGGCAGCGAGGGGCTCGGCATCGCCTACCTCCAGGCCCTCGGCCGGGTCTGGTCGGACGCCCTGACGGCCGCGATCGAGGCGACCCCTTCCCTCACGCCCGAGTGGCACGACGCGCAGGACTTCGGTGACTACGCGCTTGCCCTCACCCCCGCCGACGCCAAGGAGCTGACGGCGGAGATCCACGCCCTGCTCCGCCGGCGTACGGCGGCCGCAGCGGCCGCCGAGGCGGACGCGCCGCAGGACGCGGCGCGGGTCACCTTCCAGTTCCAGTTGTTCCCGACCAGCGAGGACCGGCACGTCACCCAGCGCACAGACATGGAGTAGAGCGATGTCCACTCAGCACACAGCCGCCGGGACGGCGGCGGACAACGGCTTATGCATACCGGCGCCGGACCCGGGCCCCAGGGTCCTGCGCGGCCTGGTCGGCATGCTGTCGGCCAACGCGGCGGCGCTGTCGGCGAACCGCGTGCTGTCGATCGCCCTGCCCTGGTTCGTCCTGACGACCACGGGCAGCGTGGGCAAGACCGGTCTGGTGGCCTTCTGCCAGATCGTCCCGTACGTGATCTCGCAGGCACTGGCGGGCCCGCTCATCGACCGCATCGGCCCCAAGCGGATCAGTGTGGCGGGCGACCTCCTGTCCACTGTCGCGATGGCCACCGCCCCGTTGCTCTACCTGACGGGCAGCCTGCCCTTCGGCCTGCTGCTGGGCCTGCTCGCTGTCGTCGGCGCGGCCGACGGGCCGGCCAACGGCGCCAAGGGGCTCTTCGTGCCCTCGGCCACCCGCGCCGCCCGCGTGCCCATCGAGCGGGGCACCGGCCTCTCGGCGGCCGTCGAACGGACCGCGACCACCGTCGGACCGGCCCTCGCGGGCGTGGTCGTCACCGCGTTCGGCAGCCTGTACGCGCTGTGGATCACCGCCGCACTGTTCGCGGTCTCGGCGCTGGTCGTCTCGACGACCCTCACCGACCCGGTGCCCGAGCCCCACGAGACCCCGGTCGAGGAGGACGGCGGCTACCTCTCGCAACTGCGCCAGGGCGCCACCTTCCTGCGGGACGCGAAGCTGCTGCGGTCCATCGTGGGCATGCTGGCGGTGACGAACCTCCTGGACCAGGCGTTCATGTCGGTGCTGCTGCCGGTGTGGGCGAAGGAGTCGGGGAACGGCGCGGAGGCCATCGGCCTGGTGGTGAGCGTCTTCGCCGCGACCTCGATCATCGCCGCACTGGTGGCCGCCGGGGTGGCCGAGCGACTGCCGCGCCGCACCGTCTACCTGATCGGCTTCTCGCTTGGCGGCCTGCCCAGGTTCGCCGCGATGGCGACGGGGGCTCCGCTGTGGCTGGTGCTGGCGGTGCTCGCGGTGGGCGGCCTGGGCTCGGGCTTCGTCAACCCGATCGTGGGCGCGGTGACGTACGAACTGATCCCGACCCCGCTGCTGGGCCGGGTCAAGACGCTGGCACAGGCGGTCACCTGGGCGGGCATCCCCTTCGGCGGACTGCTGGGGGCGGGTCTCGTGACCCTGACCGGCACGTCGACGGCGCTGTGGATCGTGGGCGGGCTGTACCTGGTCGCCATCGCCGTGCCCGGCATGAGCCGGGAATGGAACGGAATGCGCAAGCGGACGGAGGCCGAACACGCCGGCGCCGATGCCCCGGAAGACGTCATCGGGGCGGCCCCCGCGAGCGCGCCCGCGCAGACCGTGCCGCAGGAGGAGACCCCGGTCCCGGCCAGGGCCTGAACCGGCCCGGAAACGGCAGGGCACGAGCGCGGCCGCCGGAGCACTGCGCCCCGGCGGCCACAGCGCGTACGGGCAGAAGTGGCCACGTACTGCGGGCAGAAGTAACCAGTTATCTCGTCAAGATCGCTCTGCGAGCATCGAATTCGGCTGAGCATCCGAGGGCCTTCCGTTACGGGTCGACGACGAGGAACTGGTGGACGCATGACTACGAATCCGATGGTGCCGCCGATGTCGGCCCCCGGCCGGGACGCGGGGCGTGCGTTCTCGCCCGCCGAGTCCCGTGTCGCCGCCGTGTGGCGGTCCGTTCTCGGCACCGAGGTGGAGACGGCGGAGTCCGATTTCTTCCTGCTGGGCGGCACCGGGGAACAGGCTGCGGAGATGGCCCGCCGGGTGGCGGTGGAGTTCGGCTCGGAGTTCCGGGCCCCTTCGGCTCCGGCTCTCCTGACCGTAGGGAGCGTGGCATCGTTCCTCGCCGATGAGGCCATGCAGCGGGCCCTTCGGCTGTTCGAATCCATCGACGAGGGCACGGCCGAGGGCGCCCTGGCCGCACCGTCCGACCCCGAGGACGCCGCCGCGATCCCCGCCGCCGCCCGTGACGGCCGGCCGCTGCCGCTGTCGTTCGCGCAACGCCGCCTCTGGTTCCTGGATCAGCTGGAGCCGGGCCGGGCCGAATACCTCATCCCGATGGGGCTGCGCATCAGCGGCCCGCTGGACGTGCCGGCTCTGGAGGCGTCGCTGTCGGAACTGGTGGCGCGGCACGAGGTGTTACGGACCCGCTTCGTCACCGACGGGGACGGCACCCCCGGCCAGATCATCGACGCACCCCGGGCGCTGCCGCTGGACGTACACGACCTGCGCTCCGTCGCGGGTGCCGGGGCCCGGGAAGAGGCCGCCGTCGCGCTCGTGGACACCGAGGGCTTCCGTCCGGTGGATCTCGCCACCGGTCCGATGGTCCGCGCCCTGCTGATCCGGCTGGACGAGGAGGAACACCTACTCAACCTGACTATCCACCACATAGCTTTCGACGGCTGGTCGGTGGGGGTCGTCTCGCGAGAGCTCACCACCCTGTACACGGCGCGGGTCACGGGCATCGCCGCCGGCCTTCCCGAACCTCCGCTGCAGTACGCCGATTTCGCGGTCTGGCAGCGCCAATGGCTCACCGGCGACGAGCTGTCCTCGCAACTCGGCTACTGGCGTGATGCGTTGGCGGGCAGTGCACCGCTGGAGCTGCCCACCGACCGCAGGCGCCCGGCGCGGCGCAGCGGCAACGGGGCGATGCTCACCTTCAGCATCCCCGCCGCGACCGCCGACGGGGCGCGCCGACTGGCGCACGACACGGGCGCGAGCCTGTTCATGACACTGCTCTCGGTGTTCCAGGCCGTCCTGTCCCGCTACAGCGGCCAGGAGGACATCGCGGTGGGAACGCCGATCGCGGGCCGCAACCGGGCCGAGATCGAGGACATGGTCGGCTTCTTCGTCAACACGCTGGTCATGCGCACCGACCTGTCGGGCGACCCGACGTTCACCGAACTCGTCGACCGCGTCAAGGACACCGCACTCGGCGCCTACGACCACCAGGACCTGCCCTTCGAGCGGCTGGTGGAGGAGCTGGCGCCACAGCGGGACCTCTCCAGGAACCCGCTGTTCCAGACCATGTTCGTCCTCCAGAACACCCCCGCCAACCGCTCCTGGGAGTTGCCCGGCCTCAGCATCCGCCAGCTGGACGTGTCCGCGCAGGAATCCAAGTTCGACTTCACGTTCTACGCGGCGGAGGCCGAGGACGGCGGTCTTGACGGCACCATCGTCTACTCCACCGACCTCTTCGACGAGGCCACGATGGTGCGGCTCGCCGGCCACTTCGAGACCCTGCTCGGTGCGGCCGCCCACGATCCCTCCGCCCGGCTGTCCGCCCTGGAGATGCTCACGGCCCCGGAGCGGCGGCAGATCCTCACCGCGTGGAACGGGGCGGACATCGACGCCCCCGACGCCGTCACCGTGCACCGGCTCTTCGAGGACCGGGCCGCCGAACGCCCGGACTCCCCCGCGGTCAGCTGCGGTTCGGAGCATCTGACCTACCGCGAGCTGGACGAGCGGGCCGAGTGGATCGCCGCCCTGCTGCGTGAGCGCGGTGCCGGTCCCGGGACGCTGGTCGCCGTCTGCCTCGACCGGGGCACCGACATGGTGAGCGCGCTGCTCGGCATCCTCAAATCGGGTGCCGCGTATGTGCCGTTGGACCCGACGTATCCGAGCGAGCGGCTCGCCTACATGGTCGAGGACAGCGGGGCCCCGCTGATCGTCACCCGGTCCTCGCACGCCGAGCGGCTCCCCACCGCCACACCGCTCCTGCTGCTGGAGGACTCCTGGCCGCCGGAACCCGCCCGCCCCGGTGACGCCACCGCCCCCGGGGCAGGGCCGGACGATCTCGCGTACGTCATCTACACCAGCGGCTCGACGGGCCGCCCGAAGGGCGTCCAGATCACCCACGGCGCCCTGCGCGCACGGATGCGGGAGACCCGGCGCCGGCTCGACCTCACCTGTGAGGACCGGGTGCTGCAGTTCGCGTCGATCTCCTTCGACTCCTCGGTGGGGCAGTTGTTCGCGCCGCTCACCGCGGGCGCCTCCCTGGTACTGCGCGACGACGCGTGGGACCCGGGGATGCTGGGGCAGGCGCTGCGCACCAACGAGGTGACGGTGGCCTGGCTGACCCCGTCGGCGTTCGGTGCGCTCGCCGCCCAGCTCGACGGGCCCGCCTCCCTCGGACCGGAGCTGCGGCTGGTGCGGCTCGGCGGCGAGGCACTCCCGCGCGAGCAGGTACGCCAGTGGTTCCGCCACACCTCGGTGCCGCTGGTCAACGGTTACGGGCCGACGGAGGCGGCGCAGGAGGCGGCGACGGCGCGGATCACCGGCCCCGGCGACCATGTGCCGATCGGGCGCCCGGTCGCCAACGCGAAGGTCTTCGTGGTGGACCGCCACGGCCGGCCCGTCCCGGTGGGCGTCCCGGGCGAGATGTGGATCAGCTGCCCCGGCCTGGCCCGGGGGTATCTGGGCAGGCCCGAGCTGACCGCCGAGAAGTTCACGGTCGTCACGCTGGACGGCACACCGCGACGCGTGTACCGCACCGGTGACCTGGCGAAGTGGCATCCGGACGGGCACCTGGAGTTCGTCGGCCGGGGCGACAACCAGGTCAAGCTGCGCGGCTACCGCATCGAGCCCGGTGAGATCGAGGCGGCGCTGCTCACCCACCCGTCGGTCGCGCTCGCCACCGTTGTGCTGCGCGAGGACCTGCCGGGCGACCCGCGCCTGGTGGCGTACGTCGTCGCGGACCCGCCCGTCGGGACGGACGCGCTGCGCGCCCACCTCCGTCGCGACCTGCCGGACTACATGATCCCCGCCGCGTTCGTGCCCCTGGACCGCATCCCGCTCACCCCGAACGGCAAGACGGACCGCCGCGCGCTGCCCGCGCCCGCCTCCGACCGTCCCGAGCTCGGCGCCGCGTACACCGCCCCGCGCACCGGGACCGAGCGGACGGTGGCCGAGGTGTGGGCGGAGGTGCTGGGCATCGACACCGTCGGCATGGACGACGACTTCTTCGCGCTGGGCGGCCACTCGCTGCTGGCGACGCGGGTCGTGTCGCGGCTGCGCCGGCGGCTGGGTGTGGACGTCCCCGTACGGGCCCTGTTCAGCGCGCCGACCCCGGCGCTGCTGGCCGCCGCGGTGGCGGACCTCGATGACGTCGGGGTCTCCCGCATCCCCGCAGTGCCGCGCGACGGCGCCCCGCTACCGCTGAGCTTCGCTCAGCAACGCCTCTGGTTCCTGGACCAGTTGGAGCCGGACCGGGCCGAGTACCTGCTGCCGTTCGCCTTCCGCGTCCACGGTCCGATCGATGTGGCCGCCCTCGACACCGCCTTGACCGCGCTGGTTGCCCGCCACGAGATCCTGCGCACCCGGTTCGGCACGGACGATGCGGGCTCCCCGGTCCAGTCGATCTCCCCCGAGGGGCCGGTGACCGTGCTGCTACGGGATCTGCGCGCCGTCACCGGCGACCGGGCCCGGGAGGACGCCTGCGCGGCTGTCCTGGCCGAGGAAGCGCTGCGCCCGGTGGACCTCACCGCCAGCCCGATGCTGCGCGCGGTGCTGGTCCGGCTGGCCGACGAGGAGTCGGTCCTGGCGATCACCGTGCACCACATCGCCTTCGACGGCTGGTCGGTGGGCGTGCTGGTGCGTGACCTGTCGGCGCTGTACGCCGCGGCCCTGGGTGAGGGTCCGGTCCCGCCGCCGCAGCCGGTGCAGTACGCCGACTACGCGCTGTGGCAGCGTGGCTGGCTGACCGGCGCACCGCTGGAACGCCAGCTCGGTTACTGGCGGGACAGCCTGGCGGGCCTGGAGCCGCTGGAGCTGCCGACGGACTACGCGCGTCCCGCGCAGCGGACGGGCAAGGGCGAGGTCGTCCGGTTCTCGGTGCCCGCCGATGTCGCCGCACGGGCCAGGGCGGTGGCCGCCGACGGCGGCGCGAGCCTGTTCATGACCCTGCTGTCGGTGTTCCAACTGCTGCTGGCCCGCTACAGCGGACAGCGGGACATCGCGGTGGGTACCCCCATCGCCGGCCGCAACAGGGCCGAGACCGAGGACCTGATCGGCTTCTTCGTCAACACGCTCGTCCTGCGGACCGACCTCTCCGGCGATCCGGCGTTCACCGAGCTGCTGGCCCGCGTCAAGGACACGGCGCTGGGCGCGTACGACCACCAGGACCTGCCCTTCGAGCGCCTCGTCGAGGAGCTGGCCCCCGACCGTGACCTGTCCCGCAATCCGTTGTTCCAGACGCTGTTCGCGCTCCAGAACACTCCCGGAGCGGACGCGTGGAGCCTGCCCGGTCTGACGGCGGAGCCCATGGAATCACCGGTCCGCGACGCGAAGTTCGACCTGTCTATGTACCTCGCCGAGGCGGCCGACGGCACCCTGGACGGCGCCGTCGTCTACGCCGGTGACCTCTTCACCGAGGCCACGGCGCGAGGTCTCGTGGACCACTTCACCCACCTGTTGGAAGCGGCGACGGCGACTCCGCGCAGCGCGCTCTCCGAACTGGAGATGCTCGGTACGGACGAGCGCCACCGGATCCTGTCCGAGTGGAACGCCACCTCGGCGCCCGTCCCGGCCGAGGCCACCCTGCACGGACTGTTCGAGACCCGCGCGGCGCTCACCCCGGACGCCGTCGCCGTCGTATGCGGCGCCGATGAGCTGACGTACCGCGAACTCGACGAACGCGCCAACCAGTTGGCGCACCGGCTGCGCGCCGAGCCGGGGATCGGACCGGACGTCCCGGTCGGCGTCTGCCTGGAGCGCTCACCCGCCCTGGTGTGGACGCTGCTCGGCATCCTGAAGGCCGGCGCCGCCTACGTTCCGCTCGACCCGGAGCATCCGGCGGAGCGGCTGGCCTACCTGGTGGAGGACTCCGGCGCGCCCCTGGTCGTGACCGACACCGCGCATGCCGGCCTGCTGTCCGGGGGCCCGGTCCTGCTGGCCGTCGACCGCGCCCCGGACCTGCCGGACTCGCTCCCGGTCACCGCGCCCGAACCCGTCGCGGGACCGGGCGATCTGTCCTACCTGATCTACACCAGCGGCTCGACCGGGCGGCCGAAGGGGGTCCGCATCGAGCACCGGGGGGTCGTCAACTACCTGGCCGGGATGCAGGACGCGTTCCCGATCTCGCCGGGCGAGGGTTTCCTCCAGGCGACGCCCCTGTCCTTCGACGTGTCGGCGTACGAGATCTTCTGGCCGCTGTGGCAGGGCGCGAAGGTCGTCCTGGTACCCGGCTCCGACCGGCTGGACATGGCCGAGGTGTCCCGCCTGATGCGCACCCACCGGGTGGTCGGCCTGCACTTCGTGCCGAGCCTGCTGGACATGTTCGTCGCACAGGCGGCGCCGGAGGACTGCGCGCAGTTGCGTTACGCCTTCGCGAGCGGCGAACCCCTCCAGCCGACCTTGGTGGCCCGCTTCCTCGACCGCTTCCCCGGCGGCGACCTGATCAACCTGTACGGGGCGACGGAGGTCTCCGTCGACACCACGTACTGGCGGGCCTCGCGCACCGACCCCCGGGGCCAGGTGCTCGCGGGCCGGCCCATGGTGAACCAGAGCGTGTACGTGCTCGACCCGGACCGCCGGCCCGTACCGGCCGGGGTACTGGGCGAGGTGTACCTCGGCGGCGACAGCGTGGGGCGCGGCTACCACGAGCGACCCGGACTCACCGCGCAACGCTTCGTACCGGACCCGTTCACCGGCGGCCGCATGTACCGCACCGGTGACGTCGGCCGCTTCACCCCCGACGGCGAACTGGACCTGCTCGGCCGCCTCGACCGGCAGGTGAAACTGCGCGGTGTGCGGGTCGAGCTGGGCGAGATCGAGGCGGCCCTGCTCGCCCATGACGCGGTCGGGGTGTGCGCGGTGACCGTCCGCGAGGACACCCCGGGCGACAAACGCCTCGTCGCCTATCACGTACCCCCGCCGGGCTCCGGCACGGCGGACACGGACGCCGGGACGCTGCGCGCGTGGGCGGCCGAGCGACTGCCCCGGGCCATGATGCCGTCCGCGTTCGTGGAACTGCCGGAGCTCCCCCTCAACCGGAACGGCAAGGTCGACCACGCCGCTCTGCCGGCCCCGGAGGAGGCCGACACCAAGGCGGAGTTCGTGGCGCCCCGCGACGACATCGAGGCGGAGCTCGCCGACATCATGGCCGGGGTGCTCGGCCGCGAGAGGGTCGGAATCCACGACCGCTTCTTCGACATCGGCGGGCATTCCCTCCTCGCCATCCAGCTCGTCAATCGCGTCGAGGCGGTGACCGGGGTCCGAATCGGTCTGCGCCGACTCTTCCAGGCGCCGACGGTCAGCGGCGTCAAGGACCAGCTCATCGAATTGTTCGACGCACAGGAACAGGCGTCCTGACTCCAGCGGCCCCATGCCCCTCACACAGGGACCCGTTGTCCCCGCGCAGAGACCCGTTGCCCACCCGAATAGCAGAGGACAGACACCATCATGGGCGAGAACTCGATCGAGGCACGGCTACTGTCCCGGATGCGCCGCCGTGCGGACGCGGACCGGATCGTACGTGCCGACGCAGGCGCCACCGGACCGCTGCCGCTGTCGTTCGCACAGCAGCGGCTCTGGTTCCTGGACCGTCTGACCCCGGACAGCGCCGACTACCTGGTGCCCACGGCACTGCGGGTACGGGGTTCCCTCGACGTCACAGCGCTGGAGAAGGCGCTGTCCGGCCTGGTGGCCCGGCACGAGGTGCTGCGGACGACATTCGCGGCGGGTGACGACGGTACGCCGCAGCAGGAGATCAACGCGCCCTGGCCGGTGGCCGTTTCGGTGCACGACCTGCGGAGCGGGGACGGCGCGGACGCCGAGGCGCGAGGCCGCGAGGTGCTGCGCACCGAGGCGAAGCGACCCTTCGACCTCACGGCGGGCCGGCCGCTGCGGGCCGACGTCGTACGCCTCGCCGACGACGACCACTACCTACTCCTGACGGCACATCACATCGTGTCGGACGGCTGGTCCTCCGGCATCCTGGCGCGCGAACTCCGCGAGCTGTACGCGGCGGCCCTGTCCGGGCGCGAGACATCGCTCCCCGAACTGCCGCTACGGTACGCGGACTTCGCGGTCTGGCAGCGCGACCGGCTCACGGGGGCGGCACTGGAGCGGCAGCTCGGGTACTGGCGCGAACGCCTGGCCCGCGCCACCCCGCTGGAGCTCCCGACGGACCGTCAGCGTCCGGCGCACGCGAGCGGCGCCGGCGACGTGGTCACCTTCGAGATACCGGCCGAGGTGGCGGAGCGGCTGCGGGAGGCGGCGGGGCGGCGAGGCGGCAGCCTGTTCATGGCGCTGCTGTCGTTGTTCCAGGTCGTGCTGGCCCGCTACGGCCGCCAGGACGACATCGCGGTGGGGACGCCGATCGCGGGCCGCAACCGGGCCGAGATCGAGAATGTCGTCGGCTTCTTCGTCAACACACTGGTGATGCGGACCGACCTGTCCGGGGACCCGACCTTCGGCGAGCTGATCGACCGGGTCAAGGACACGGCCCTGGGCGCGTACGACCACCAGGACCTGCCGTTCGAGCGGCTGGTGGAGGAGCTGGCGCCGGAACGGGATCTGTCGCGCAACCCGCTGTTCCAGACCATGTTCGTCCTTCAGGCGCCGGGCAGCGCGGACGGTGAGGCGTGGGACCTGGCGGGCGCGGACGTCGAGCCGGTCGATATCGAACGGGGTGTGGCCAAGTTCGACCTGACGCTGACCGCGGTCGAGTCGTCGGACGGTCTCCGGGCCGTGTTGGAGTACCGGACGGATCTGTTCGACCGGGCGCGGATCGAGCGGATGGCCGGCCACCTGGCCACCCTCGCCGCCTCCGTCGCCGCCACGCCTGACGCCCGCCTGTCCGAGCTGAACATGCTGACGGAGGCCGAGCGCCGGCAGATCCTGGTCGACTGGAACGGAACCACCGGCCCCTACCCGGACACCGCGACCATCCACCAGCTCATCGAAGACCGCGTCGCAACGGATCCGAATTCCATCGCGCTGACGCATGGGGCCGAGCAGTGGACGTACGCGCAGCTCAACGCGCACGCCAACCAGCTCGCCCACCACCTACGCGATACGGGCATCACCCCCGACACCCTGATCGCCGTCTGCCTCGACCGCTCACCGGAACTCATCGCCACACTCCTCGGCATCCTCAAAGCCGGCGCCGCCTTCGTACCACTGGACCCCGAATACCCCACCGACCGCATCACCTACATGGTCGAAGACGCCCAAGCACCACTCATCATCACCAGCACGAACCACACCGACCGGCTGCCTGCGGACATCCCGATCCTCCT